>JBBSNJ010000784.1:0-2218 GCA_038232775.1 Thermomicrobiales bacterium | reverse complement strand
GATTCGATTCGGCGGCCAGTAGGTGGAAAACGCCGTACCGATGAGCCAATCCTCAGGCACCGGCCCCCAAAAACGACTGTCGTTACTCTCGCCACGGTTGTCCCCCATCATGAAGAAGTGGTCCGGCGGAACCGTGATCGCCTTGGGCAGATCACACCTCAGCCCATTCTGGCCGCAGGGCTTGATGTCGTATTCGTCCATCGCCTCCCCGTTGACGATCGGGATCCCGTCCTTGACCTTGATCGTGTCGCCGGCGACGGCGACCACCCGCTTGATGAAGTTCTCATTCGAGCGCACGTCGAACGGCATCGAGCAGGGCGCCTCGGCGTTGTCGGCGCCGGGCGCGCAACGCTCGTCCTCCGGCGGGTGGAAGACAACGATGTCACCCGGCGAAGGATCGCCGAAATGGACGCCGGCGCGGTTGACCAGGACCCGCTGGCCGATCTCCAGCGTCGGGATCATCGAACCCGAGGGAATCTGGAACGGCTTGACCAGGAATGCCTGGATGACCAGAGCCAGGGCGATCGCGAAACCGACAATAACGATCAGCTCAATGAGCGCCCCTACGGTCGACTTCGGACGCGGGACCAACTCTCAACCCCGGCGCGAGCCCGTAGCCACGGCCGGCTAGCCGTCCTGCTCGTTGGCCTCGGAGTCGCCGTCGCCTTCGCCGGGGGCCTCCTTGGCAGCGGCTTCGGTCGAGTCCGCGGCCTCGTCGGCTGACGCGGTCGGGTCCTCGGCCGTGGCCGCATCCTCGCTGGAGGCATCGGATGACTCGTCCGAGCTCGCGACCTCGTCCGTGCTAGCCGCGGCATCCCCCTCCGCCGGCTGAGTCCCCTCGCCCCCGTCTTCCTCACCTTCGTCGGCTGGAGCTTGATCGACGACGTCCTCGGGAGCGACCTTGTCCTGTACGTCGCCCTCGGCATCAATCGCGCCAACGTCCTCGGTATCGAGGAGGTCGTCGGTGATGCCCCAGCGCCGCTCGGCTACGCGGGCGGCCTTGCCGACCCGGTCGCGGAGGTAGTAGAGCTTCGCCCGGCGGACATCGCCACGCGCCGCAATCTCAAGCCGCTCGATCTTCGGAGAGTGGACGGGAAAGGTTCGCTCGACGCCGACCCCGAAGGACTGCTTGCGGACGGTGAAGGTCTCCCTCGCGCCCGAGCCCTGACGCTTGAGCACGACTCCCTCGAAGACCTGGGTGCGGGTCCGCGTGCCCTCGGTCACCTGGAAGTGGACGCGGACGCGATCACCGGCGTCGAATCGCGGGACCCTGCGCAGCTGCGCCTTCTCGATGCTGTCGATGATCGTGCTCATGAAGTAGTTCCTTCCGGGGGCTGGACCAACGTTGCCGGAGCCACGCCGAAAAAATCGCGCGTGACCTCGCGGCCCGCGCGCAGCGAAATAGTAGCGGAAGGCCTCCGGCCCCTATTCCGAGGTCCCCTCCCCCGCTTTGATCCGGCTCTGCTCCCGGCGCCAGCTCTCGACCGCGCCATGGTCCCCTGAGAGGAGCACCTCGGGCACGCCCCAACCCCGGTAGTTGGGCGGGCGGGTGTAGTGGGGATACTCCGGCCGCCCTTCCAAGGCGGGTGAGTAGGACTCCTCGACGACGCTGTGGGAGTGACCGAGGGCTCCCGGCAACTTCCGCAGGACGGCGTCGGCGATCACCATCGCCGGCAGCTCGCCGCCGGCGAGGACGTAGCGGCCGATCGAGACCGCATCGTCGGCGATGTGAGCGCGAACCCGGTCGTCGATGCCCTCGTAGCGGCCGCAAAGGAGCGCCAACGAGGGCTCCTCGGCCAGCTCGGTGACGAGCTGATCATCGAGCTGGCGCCCGGAGGGATCCATCACCAGGATCCGCGGGCGGGCGCCGGCCTGGGCGTAGGCGCTCTCCAAGGCGGCATCGACGACATCGATCCGCATCAGCATGCCGGCGCCGCCGCCGTAGGGGGAGTCGTCGACCTGCCCGGCCCCAAGCGGCGTCGTCTCGCGGAAGTTGAAGCAACGCAGCTCGGACCCGCCGGCGAGCGCGTTGCGGACATGACGCTGGGTCTGAAACCACTCGAACCACTCGGGAAAGAGGGTGAAAAAGTCGATTCGCACCGATCAGTCGAGGATGTCGATGATCACGCGGCGCTCGGTGCGGGCGCCGACGGCGCGGGCGAGGGTGCGGACCGCGTTGGCGATCCGGCCGCCGCGACCGATAACGCGACCGAGGTCG
>JBBSNJ010000783.1:0-2220 GCA_038232775.1 Thermomicrobiales bacterium | reverse complement strand
GGCGCCCCCGGCGCCGCGCCCTCAAGTCCGTTCGATCGACCACGTCCAGGATAGGGTGCCGCGTGAGCCGAGACATGCGCAGAACTACGCAATCCTCTTCGAGACGGCTACGCAATCGGAGGAGGGCGCGCCGAAGACACGACCGCACCGGCATCCGTCCGCTCCAAGCGCCGGCGCGGACGCGGCGAGGCCGGGTCGGCAAACCCGACCCGGCCCCGGCGGCGGACTCCTGGAGGTGCGGACGCGCCAGCCTCAGCCCTTGACCGCCCCCGCCGTCAACCCGGCCAAGATCTTCCGCTGGAAGACGAGGACGAGCACGATCAGCGGCACCGTGACCACGACCGAGGCCGCCATGATGCTGCCCCACGGCTCGTCGAACTGCGTCCGCCCGGAGAAGGAGGCGATCGCCGGCTGGACCGTCCGCGCCGTGTAGTCCTGGGTGAAGGTCAGCGCGAAGAGGAACTCGTTCCAGGCTGCGATGAACGCCAGCAGACCGGTCGTCACCAACCCCGGCAGCGCCAGCGGCAGCAAGATTTGGCGGAAGGCCTGGAACGGGGTCGCCCCATCGACCAGCGCCGCCTGCTCCAGGTCGCCCGGCATCGCCCGGAAGAAGTTGGCCAACACCCAGACGGTGAAGGGGAGGGTGAAGGTCAGGTAGGTGACGATCAGCGCCCACCAGGTGTTGTAGATGTTCGGCGTGTTCAGGAACCACTGCCCCCGCACCATCTTGAACAAGGCGCCGAGGATCGCGATCGCCGGGAACATCGTCATCGACAGGATCAGGTAGAGGATCACGCTCTTGCCCCGGAACTGCATCCGCCCCAGCGCGTAGGCGGCGAACGAACCGAGGGTCAGCGCGATCAGGACCGACACCACCGAGACGATCGTCGAGTTCCGCAGCGCCAGCAGGAAGTTCCGGTTGGTGAACACGTACTCCATGTTCCCCCAATAGACGTTCTTCGGCCAGTAGGTCACCGTGGTGATGTCGGCCGGCGACTTGAGGGAGGAGAGGATCGCCCAGTAGAAGGGGAAAACCATGTAGAGGAAGAGGACGACGACGAGCAGCCAGAAGAGCACCCGGAGGATCACCGGTCCGACCGACGACTTCCGCCGCCGGACCGTGGCGGCCCTGGTTTGACGCGGCGTCGGCGCGGCTACGGTCGCCATCTCAACCCTCCTCGACCTGGACGAGCCGCGTGTAGATGAAGACGAAGACGCCGATGCATAAGAAGATGATCACGCTCGCGGCCGAGGCCCGCCCCAGGCGGTCGCCGTTGACCAGCGTCTGCTGGGCGTAAATCGCCAGCGTCTGCGTCTCGAGCGCGGCGCCCTTCATCACGTAGACGACATCGAAGACCCGGAACGCGTCCAGGGTGCGGAAGATTAGGGCCACCAGCAGAGCCGGCCGGATCAGCGGCAGCGTGTGCTGCCAGAACTGCTGCCACTTGTTGGCGCCGTCGACCCAGGCCGCTTCGTAGACATCCCCGGGAATGATCTGCAACCCCGCCAGGATCAAGAGCGCCATGAAGGGCGTCGTCTTCCAGACATCGACCGCGATGATCGCCGGCAGCGATGTCGCCGGGCGGGCGAGGAACGGCACACCCCGCTCCGGGAAGATCCCCGCGATGTCGTCGCCGACGAACGGAATCCAACTGAACAGTTTGGGGATCCGGTAGACCAAAAGGTCGTTCAGGACGCCGTATTGCTGCTGGTACATGTACTGCCAGAGGCGGGAGGAGACGACCGTCGGGATCGCCCAGGGGATCAAAATCGCGGCCCGCATCAGGCCGCGTCCCCGGAACTGCGAGTTGATCACCAGCGCCACGCCGACGCCGAGCACCGTCTCGATCGTGACCGAGCCGAGCGTGAAGACGACGGTGTGCCAAAAGGCCGAGATGAAGTCGTTGTCCTCCAACAAGTAGCGGTAATTGACCAGCCCGATGTTGCGCACCTCGCGCGTCGCGCTCGCCAAGCGGGCATTCGTGAAGCTCAGCCGAAAGCTCTCGAACAGCGGGTAGAGGGCGACGACGGCGACCACCAAGACGCTGGGGAAGACCAACCACCACGCCAACCGCTCGCGCGATTTCGCCCACGAACTCCGCGGCACCTCGAATGAACGCGCCCCCCGCTTCGGCGCCGCCTTCGGGGCCGGCGCCGCCGCCTGCGCCGCTCGTTGGCTCATCCTTGGCCTCCTCGATCTCCCAAGCAGATGGGCAACCG
>JBBSNJ010000782.1:0-2225 GCA_038232775.1 Thermomicrobiales bacterium | reverse complement strand
GTCCCACCCCTGGTTCAGCGCCGCGTCCTTGGTCACGTTCAGGTAGACCCCGTCCCCCGAGGCCCGCCCGATCGCCCCCGTCGGGATGTAGTAGTCGGTCGGGAAGAAGAACCCCTTCTCCACCACCACGTAGCTCGGCTGCACCGCCACCACCGAGCCCACCTTCTCCCCGTCCGACCCGTAGACGTCCGTCCCCTCGCTGATGACCAGATCCCCGCTCGTGCTATCCATCGCGTACGCCTCCGACGGGCCGACCCTCGAGCCAAGGTGCGGGCCCAGTTGCCAGCACCCCGGCGGAGTCGCAGGCCACATGCCAGCCTGGGACGTTGGTCTCGTTCAGCTTCGGGTGGGCTCCGCCGCGACATTTTGGTTGCCGTAGCGCGATCGCGGCGACGGGGCGAACCGCCGTCTCTCGTGGGAACGAGTTCCGCTCACCGCGGTCGGTGCCCCGCTCCAGGTCACCCTCAATAAGGGATCAGCTCGGTCTCGATCTCGCCCATCACCCCGATCTCGACCCGCGCCTCCACGAACCGGATCACCGTCGCCAGCATCTCGTCGGCGTGGGGGGCGCTGTTCGAGACGCAGACGATGGCCAAGGTCGCCACCCGCGCGTCGTCCAAATCCTCGACCTCGGCGATCCCGACGTTGAACTGGTTGCGCACCTTCTGCGTGATCGAGCGCACCACCTGCCGCTTGTCCTTGAGCGAGAAGCTCTCCTCCAGGTAGAGGCTCAGCCGCGCCGCCCCGATCGTCGTCGCCATCTTGGTATCCTCGGCTATCGGCTATCGGCTATCGGCTATCGGCTATCGGCTATCGGCGGACCGTTGACGGCTGTCGGTTCCGTGCGATCGACGGTGTATCGCGTCTCATCTCCTACCAGCGCCCATGCCCAGCTCAGACCCCGAGGTCCCGCGATCTCGGTCGGACCGTCGTTGAAACGGGCGACAAGAGCCCGATCGACGCCGAACAGCGCGCAGAGGTCGGCGTCGGGGAAGCCGACCGTCGTCGCCTCGGCCCGGTCCACCCCGAACTCGACCGCCACCACCTCGGCCCCGAGCGTCCGCAGGTTGGTCAGCATCGCGTCGAGGAACTCCCCGGCGTCCCACGGCCTGGGCTCCCCCCAGGCCCGCTCGAACCGCTCCCCGATCGCCGCCGTCCAGCCCGCGACCTGCCCCCCCTCATCGAGGAACGCCGCCGTCGCGATCACCAGCGCCTGGGCGTTCGCCTGCGCCTGCTCCAGCAGCTCCGCGACCGAGTACTCGCCGTGCCCGTGCTCGATCGCAAACCCGTCCCCGCTCCGCTCGTCGTCCATCGCTCCCCCCGCTTTCCGCCTGCACGGGCGGCAACGGCTGATGGTCGGCACGCCGCCGCACGATCACGGGTGCCGCCCCGCGCCGACCCGTCGCAGGGGCGCTGCTTGCCGCGCCCGTCGGCCGAAGGCCGACAGTCTCGCTGATCAATACGGTTGTCGCCCTGCGGGGCGACTGGCACGACAAGCAGCGCCCCTCCAATCGCGCAATCACGCCCACTGCCCACTCAAATTACATTGTGTTCGGGCGCCGGCGCCCCCTCGGCGAAGCGCGACGGCCGGAAGGCGGAGATATCGACCGTCCGCGCCGCCCCGTCGCAGATCAGCTCCGCCAGGCAGGTCCCGATCGCCGGTCCCTGCATGAAGCCGTGCCCGCTGAACCCGGCCGCCACCGCCAGCCCCGCCGGCTCGCCGACCCAGCCGAGCAGCGGGTTGTCGTCCGGCGTCACCTCGTAGAAACCCGCCCAACCCCGGAGCACGCTCGCCTCCTCGAACGCCGGCGCCCGCGCCACGAGCGCCTCGACGTTGGTCGCCAGCCACCCCTCGTCGACCGTCTTGTCGAACGTGCTCGGCTCCTCCCGGTTCCCCATCCCGAACAGGAAGCCGCCGCTCTCGGGGTGGAAGTAGAGCCCCGAGGAGAACTCGATCGTCATCGGCAGCGTCGGCGGCAGCCGGTCGAACGGCTCGGTCACGAAGCTCATCCGGCGATAGGGATCGACCGGCAACTCGACCCCCGCCAGGGCCCCGACCTGGCGGGTGTGCGGCCCGGCGCAGACGACCGCGAGGGACGTCGCGATCTCCCCCCCCGGCGTCGCCACGCCCCGCACCTTCCCCCCCTCGATACGAATCCCGATCGCCGGCGTCTCTTCCTCGATCACGACCCCCAGCCGCCGCGCCGCCCGCGCGTACCCCATCG
>JBBSNJ010000781.1:0-2229 GCA_038232775.1 Thermomicrobiales bacterium | reverse complement strand
TTCGCTCGATCGCGGCGCGACGGCGAGCCACGGGGTTCTACCAGCGCGGCGCCCCCTTCCCCGCCGGACGGGCCTGCGACGACAGGGCGAGCAGGAGGTGGCAGCGTGGTGTTCCGCAGGGAGAACAAGGCCGACGCGTTCCAGCGGCAGATCAGCGCCCTCCGTCAGCAGCTGACGCCGGACGGCGAGCCAGTCGCCGAGGCCGAGTTCGGCCCGGCGGACGACCGCGACCAGGAGGGCGACGCCGCCCCGACCTACTCCCGCTCCGAGCGGCGCCCCGCCCAACGCTCCTCCCCTCCCGATCGGCAGTCGTTCGAGGGGGAGGACTACGGCGTCTCCCCCCAGCGCGGGGGCTACACCGACGTCACCGGCGACGACCAGGAGTTCGTCGAGGCGGCGCCGTCGGTTCTCGCCATCCCGCTGGTCGACGCCCAGGCGAGCGTGATCGCCCACGACGCGGTCTGGAGCGGCGACCTCCGCTCCGACGGCTCGATCCACGTCCACGGCACGGTCGAGGGGACGATCACCTCCCGGCAGGACGTCTTCGTCGCCGAGGAGGCGGACGTCGACGCCACCATCAACGCGGTCAACATCGTCGTCGCCGGCCGGGTCAAGGGGGTAATCGCCTGCCGCGGCCGGTTCGAAGCGCTCCCCCAGGGCCGGATCGCCGCCGACATCCGCGCCCCGGCCCTCGTCGTCCACGACGGCGCGACGATCACCGGTGGCTTCCGGATGGGGTCGGCACCAGAGTCCGAGGACGACTCGGGCGAGACGGCCGCGCCGCCGCCGCCGGTCGTCCACCGCCGAGCAGCACGCGGCGGCGACTGAGTCGACGTTCGACCCGCGACGGAGACGGCGCGCCGGCACCGGCGCGGCAACCAGAGGGAGGCAGCGACGATGTCCATCCGCTCGGCCGGGGTGCCGGAGTTCATCAGCGAAGTTCCCGACGACGCGGCGGCCGATGACACGTTCAGCGTGATCGACCGCCACTCGGCCTTCGACGGCACCTTCCGCGCCGACCGCGACCTGCGGGTGGAGGGGGAAGTCAAGGGGACGATCGAGTGCCAGGGCACGCTGTTCGTGGCCGAGGGCGCGACCGTCCACGCCGAGGTCAACGCCGAGAACGTCACGGTCGCCGGGGATCTCAACGGCGAGATCCGCTGCCACGGCCGCCTCCAAATGATGGCCAGCGGTCGCGTCCGGGGCCGGGTCTCGACCGAGACTCTCGTGATCAACGAGGGCGCCTACTACGAGGGCGCGTTGGAGATGGCGGCCCCGGAGGAGCGCGGCAAGTCGCCCCGCCCGATCAACCCCGGGGTCACCCCGCCCGTCTCCCTCGGCGCCACGGGGGGCGAGGGGAGCAAGGCCAGCCGCGGCGGCTCGACCACCTTCATCCGCCGCCTCGGCCAACCAGAGGCGCCCTGGGCGTCCGACGAGCCCGAGGAGACCCCGCCCGCCGAAGAAGGCGAAAATCGCGACGACCGAGGCTAGATCGGCGTGACCGCTTGGGGGAGCCAGCAGGAGCCTCATTTAGTCAAGCTTAAGGCGCGTGCTATAATCGTCTCGCTGCGTGGGCGGGAGCCGCGGCGACTCGTCCGCCCCGATGTCCACCGCCGGAGCAGCGCCCGGTTACCACCGCCGCCGTCAGCGTCGGTCCGATGCCCGCGCGAAGGGGTGCCCCAGCCGTGACGGCCCGGCCGCGAAGCTGCCTCACCTGCCGGCACTACGAGCCGTCGGCCATCTGGCGCCGTGGCTGGTGCCGCAACCCCCGACTCTACGCCCCCCAGCAGAGCCACCTCGTCGACCAAGACTCGCTCGATTGCGCCCGCGGGCTCGGCGATTCCTGGCAGCCGGCCGAGGGCGGCGGCGAGAGCAAGCGCTCGGGCTCGGTTCGGGGCGAGCGCCGGCCGCTCATGGTCTTCGGCCCGCAACCCCGGCTGGCGGGCGCGGTAGTCGGCGCCGGCAGCGGCGCCGGAGCAGGGATGATGGCAAGCACCAACCTCGGCGGCGGCTCTGGTCCGGGTGGTCCCGCGGACGGAGCGCCTCCCCCCAGCGGCGGCCCGCCCCGCCCAGATCGCGGTCTCCCCCCCAGCGGGCAGGAGCGGACGATCAGCTTCCAGCCCGAAGAGCGCTACTGGACCGACTACCTGCGGATCCTACTGCCGGTCGCTGGCCTCCTCCTCCTGATCGGGCTCCTTTGGTGGTGGCTCGATTTCGTGATCGGCGATT
>JBBSNJ010000780.1:0-2233 GCA_038232775.1 Thermomicrobiales bacterium | reverse complement strand
GTCGCCGGGGAGATCGAGAGCGCCAAGGGCGCCGGCGCCGAGCTCGTCGCCGGCGGCGGCCGTCCCGCCGACAACGGCCGCGGCAAGGGCGCCTTTGTCGCTCCGACCCTCTTCGCCGGGGTCGATCCCGATTCCCGCCTCGGCCAGGAAGAGCTCTTTGGGCCGGTCCTCGGCGTGATCCCGGTCGACGGCATGGAGGAGGCGATGGCCGTTGCCAACCGCGTCCGCTTCGGTCTCTCGGCCTCGATCTTCACCCGCGACCTGGGGCGGGCGCTCGCCTTCGTCCAGGGTATCCAGGCCGGCATCGTCCACGTCAACAGCGAGACGGCCGGGGCCGAGCCGCAGGTCCCCTTCGGCGGGATGAAGGGCTCTAGTTCCTACTCCCGCGAGCAGGGCAAGGCCGCCCGCGAGTTCTTCACCCAGATCAAGACCGTCTACCTCGACCCGCCGCCGATGCCCCCGGCTGCCGCCGAGGCGCGTGCCGCCGGCGCCTCCTGAGCGCGCTGGATGCAGCGCGGCGCCCGCCTTGCGCTGCGGACTGATCGGGCGCGATCTCACGGGAGACTGATTGGCATTCGAAAATGGGGCGGACGACCCGTCCGCTTTCACCCAGAATTGGAGGAGAGATCATGGCCACGACCACCACTTCCCACAAGGCCCAGGTCGAGCGCGAAGCGAACGTCGCCTGGCAGGGCACCCTGACCGAAGGCCAGGGGACCATCGTCGGCGGCACCTCGGGGGCCGTCGCCAACCTCCCGGTTAGTTGGCCGGCGCGGACCGAAGCTCCCGGCGGCAAGACCAGCCCGGAGGAGCTGCTCGCCGCCTCCCACGCCGCGTGCTACGCGATGGCCTTCGCCTACGAGTTGCAGGGCCGCAATACCCCGGCCGATCAGCTCCAGGTGACCGCCCGCGTTGGCCTCGACCCCAAGGTCGGCGGCGGCTTCGAGGTTAGCTTCTCGGAGCTAACGGTCCGCGGCCGGGTGCCCGGCCTCGACCAGTCCGGGTTCGAGGAGGCAGCTCGCCTGGCCGAGCAGGGTTGCCCGATCTCGAACGCCATCCGCAACAACGTCCAAATCGAAGTCAAGGCCACTCTCGAATAGGGTCGGAAGGTCGTCGACCGGGCGGGCATCTTGGCCTTGGCCTTCCCGGCGACGCGAAGCGGGAGTGATGCCGCTCGCCGCGCTCCGGTCGTCGGTCCTCATTCTCGATCTCCTCTCCGGCCCATCGGGAGAGGAGGAGCGAAGACCCGACCCGTAGCCGAATCTCGCGCGGGACGGGCCTCGAGACTCTGGCAGCCGCCACCGAAACCGATCTCGCTTCTCCCTGCTCCGGGTTGGCGGCCTCGGGTGCCGGTACTCCGCTGGCACGTGCGGTGCGCTCTCCGGCTCCGGAACGGTCGGCGAAGGCCGAGCGGCGTGGTCGAACGGCAGGGAGGATCGGAGATGCGGAAACTCTTCGTGCTGGCGATGCTGGCGCTGGTGTTGGTCGGAGCGGCGGGGATCGGGGCACGAGTCACGGGAGCGGCCGGGGTGCCGGCGAGTCAGAACTGCGGCGACTGGGTCAACGAAACGAACCAACGCCTGCTCGACGCCCGCTCACTGCTCTACCCCGCTGACCGCCCCGGCGCCTTCCAGGGGTCGATCGACCAGGCGGCGCAGGAGATGGCCGCGATCACCGACGAGCAATTCGACGCGGACCCTCCGGACGCCGGTGAGGTTCTGGCGGACGACATTCAAGAAGCGCTGGCCGCGGCGACCGCCGGCCTGAGCGGCGACCCGAACGCTCCGGCCCAGATCCTCTTCGCCAAGGCGATCATCTACAACGCCGACGCGCGGCTCCTGGCGGTCAACGAGACCTGCTAGGGACCGTTTGATCGGGGTCGTTTCGGCGCCGTTCACGATGCCCAGGCCACTGGACGTGCTCAGGCTTCCCCGCTGCGTTGACCTGCTCACCATCGTGCCGCGATGATGAAACGCGGCTGTCGCGGGTCAGCTTCGAGCACGACCGGCGGCGTCCCGGCTCTTCCCGTCGCGATTCGTGGCACCGGTCGGTTGGGCGGCTCCCCCTCTCCCGCGCACCGGGAGAGGGGGTAGGGGGGTAAGGGCCGCCTCTGGCTCCCTTCGGATGCCCTCACCTCCGGCCCCTTTCCCCCGCGCGGGGGAGGGGATCCCATCCCGCTTCCTGGAGTGGGACGGTACAAATACGGAATCCGGTTGCACCGTGGTGCTAGGGC
>JBBSNJ010000779.1:0-2236 GCA_038232775.1 Thermomicrobiales bacterium | reverse complement strand
GGCCGAGCGCGTCCGCCTCCACCTCGCCGCCAGCCACCCGGGCGAGCCGCTCTGGCACCTCCTCGCGACCAGACCCGGCCGCTCGTGAATAATCCGGGCTAGGTCGGTGACAGCCGATCTGGACACGGGGAGGGTCAACCGACCTGGTGCGGCGAGTGACGGGAGGGGGCAGGGCGCATCCTGTCTCCTCGGCAGGGGACGGGGCGCGCCGTGTTCGCGAGCGTGCCCGGGCTGGTCAGCCCCCTTGTCGGTCGCCGTGGTAGAACGGGGATCTCGGGTCGGGTTGCGCTTCGGCTACCCGCTCGTCGGTGACTTCCCTCAGGGCGTCTCCCAAAAAGATCTGTCCCGAACGCGGGTCTTCGTAGTACCCCTCGCGCCGCAGCTCCTCGATCTCTCGGTCGAGGCGGGCGATGAGCATCCCCGCGAAGGCACGCGTTCGGCGTTCGGCTGCTGCCTCGGGCCCTTCGGCCGCTTCTCCTCGCGCCGCCGCCCGGGCCTCGGCGAGCCCGTCTGGTTGCCCCCCGACCCATGCGCCCCGGCGCTCTTCGTCGGGGAACCGACCGGTCCGCTCGGCCTCGCTGACGAAGCGGTGTGTCTCCGCCAGGAGCCCGCGGACGAACGCCTCGTCGCGCGAGAAATGGTCGACCGCCCGCTGCCGCAGATCGGCGGCGTCCACGGAGTCGTTGCCGACGACCTCCGATCGGAGCCAGGTTCTGATTCTGTCGACGATGATTCCGAATGGAGTCGTGTTTGGGCCGGGCATCAGTTTCTCCTCCTTCATCAAGTGGGTTCGCCAACCTCTTGGCCAGTGGCGGCACGAAACTGTCGTTCCCTCGTGATGATAGCCAAGAGCGACCGGTGAAACGGGCGCCTCGTCCTCCCCGCCCTCTAGCCCGCGCCCGGGCGCGGCGCGGCCAGCAGGGGGCAGACCCGGCTTGACACCCAGTGACGACGGCCGTAGAATGCCCACCTTGGGAAGGTGTGGTCAAGCGGAGCGCATCTCGGACACGGTTTGCGTGTCGCCCTGCCGTCCGTCGCTTGCCCCTGCGCGGGACCAGGGAGGGGTGCATGCACCGGTTGCTCGCGGTCGTCCTCGTCGTCGTGGTTCTCGTTGGCGGTCGACTCCCGGCCTTAGCCCAAAGCGACGAAGACGTTCGGGCCGCGGCGGCGGCGGTCGGGCTCTCCCAGCTGGAGGCCGCCGGCGACTTCGACGCCCTCTACGACCGGATGCACCCCGACGCCCAGGCGATCGTCCCCCGGAAGGTCGTCGTTGGCTGGTACGCAGAGCAGTTCGCCCCGAACGGTCCTGGAGTGGCGACCGTGACCGGCGTTCTTACCGTGCCCTGGGTCTGGGAGGTCACGGGGCAGGCCTACTTCGACGCTGCGGCCGTTTCCTACCGGCAGCCCTTCGCCAACGGGGAGGTGGTCGAGGGGATCGTCCACCTCGTCCAAGACGGGCAGGGCGAGTGGCGCTGGTTCTTCGGCGGCAGCCGGGCTTTCGTCGACGAACAGGTCGCCAAGTACGACCACGTGGCGGTGTCCGGCGACCTCGCAGCTTTGCTGCCTCCGGTGGCCGACCCGCCGGCCGGCCTGCCGCTCGCGGAAGAGGGCATCCGCACCGCGGAGGCCATCGCCGCCTCGTTCCCCGACCCGGCGGAGACCATCCAACGGCTGGCCGAGTGGGGGTGGTTGGAGAGCGCGTACCGCGACTTCGAGGGCGAGGTGACGACAACGGGTGGGCCGTGGCGGATCGAGGCGAGCGTCCACAGGTTCGCGGCTCAATCCGGGACGGCCAAAGCGATGCCCTACTTTGCCGAGGCCCGGGCGGACCTCCTGGGGCTGCGGGGGGTCCCGGCTGGGCTGTTCGACCCCGGCGAACTGATGCTCACCGGCCAGACTCCGTCCGGTGAGGAGGCCAGCCTCTACTCGGTCAAGGGGCCTCTCCTCGTCCGCGTGACGGCCCTGGCGCTCGGGGATGCACCGGAGAACCACGCCCGGTCCATCTTGGACGGTGTGCTCGCTCGGATCCCCGCGCCCGCTGGCCGGACCGGGGCCGAGGCCACCGAAACGCCCTTCCCCTCTCCGACCGTCACCCCGACCGTGACGTCTACGCCCATCCCGACCGCGACCCCTGCTTTGGCCCCCACCGGCAGTACATCCGTCCTCCAGCGGTCATCGGCAACCGGAGCAGAAGATGACCCGATCCCGGTCGGTGAGTACGCCCGCATCCACGATT
>JBBSNJ010000778.1:0-2248 GCA_038232775.1 Thermomicrobiales bacterium | reverse complement strand
GGGCGATAATCAGGTTGGAGATCTGGTCATCGACCGGGGTGCCGAGGAAGACGATCCGGTCCTTCAACAGCCGCGAGTAAATGTCGTACGACCGCTCGCCGCGGTTGGTGCTCTCGACCACCATCGGCACCAGGTTCTCGATCTTCGGGATCTCCCTCACCGTGCTCCGTCGCGCGTTCGCCGGCGAACCGGCGGCGGGTCGCTCGTCGTCCCCTTCCCGCCCCCGAGTCTAGCCGCTCGCGGCCCACGCTGGCGAGGCCACGTCAAGGCAGGGCAACACGGCGCCGCGGCGACCGCCGGGCGACGGTCCGACCGGCCGGCGGTCGGCCGCGATCGCGGTTGAGGGCGGTCAGGATCCGGCTCGTCTCGAAGAGCTCTTCGCCGAGGATGCCGAGGGCGACGACCAACAGCCACGGCTGGCGCCAGACCCAGGCGGCGGCGATGCCGATCAGCGCCAGACCGGCGACCGCGATCTGGAAGCCGCGGATCCAGGCGTAGGCGTCGCGCCCCTGCCGCAGCAGGCCCGGCCGGTCCGCCGGACCGAACCAGAGCCCCCGCCCGACCAGCCCGAGGCCAAGGAGGGCGAGGGCGATGGCCGGGTAGTCGCGCCACGGCGCGTCGACGACCGTGAACCAGAGGCGTTCCATCACCGGGACTCCTTTTCGGCGTCGCCGTGGGGCCGTTCGGCCCGCCACCGTGCCGCGTCGTCGCGGGGGGCGCGGGTCAGCCCCGCGCGGCCTCGGCGCCGCGGCCCAGGATCGCCGCCGTCTCGCCGTCGGCCGGGAAGAAGGCTTCGACGGCCAGCTCCGAGAGCGTGACATCGACGGGGGTGCCGAACACCATCGTCGTGCTCAGGAAGGCGAGCAGCCCGCGCTCGGTGCGGAGGCGGAGCGGGACGGCGATCGCCGCCTCGACCGGGACCGGGGGTCGGCGCTCCGGCCCGCCGTCGGGCACCGGATAGGCGGCGAGCTCGGCCCACAGGTCGGCGAGCACGGCGTCCGCCGATTGCTCGACCTGGCGGCGGAGCCGCGCCAGCAGGTGCCCCCGCCACTGGTCGAGGTTGGCGATCCGCGGCGCCATCCCCTCCGGGTGGAGGCTGAGACGGAGGACGTTGACCGGCGGCCGGAGCAGCTCGGCACCGACCCCCGCCAGCAGGGGGGCGACCGCGCGGTTGGCGGCGACGAGCGTCCAATGCCGGTCGACCGCCAGCGCCGGGTAGGGCTCGTGCCCCGCCAGCACCCGCTCGACCACCACCCGCGCCGCCCGCAATCCGGGGTCGTCGAGGGCGCGCTCGGGGTAAGTCGGGGCGAAGCCGCCGGCGAGGAGGAGCCGGTTCCGCTCGCGCAGCGGCAGCTCCAGCCGCTCGGCCAGCCGCAGCAGCATCTCCCGGCTCGGCCGCGCCTTGCCGGTCTCCAAGCAGCTGACGTGGCGGGCGGAGACCTCCGCCTCGAGGGCGAGGGCGAGCTGGCTCAGGTGCCGCCGCTCCCGCCACTGCCGCAGCATCGATCCCACCGGTTGCGTCGCCGTCGTCGTGCCCATGCCCCGACGATAGCCCGGCCGCCGGCCGCCGGCAATGACCTCGGAGGTCATCGACGCCGCGCGCCGCCTCCGCCACGATGGCGACCGAACCCGCCGACGGCCGGCTGGGCGCCAGGACCAGACGAACGGAGGCAGCGGTGAACGACGTGATCCCGACCATTGACCGCTACGTCGCGAGCTGGAACGAGACCGACCCCGCGCGCCGCCGGGCGCTGATCGCCCAGACCTGGACCGAGGACGCCCGCTACCTCGACCCGGTCTTGAGCGGCGACGGCCACGACGGCATCGACGCCATGATCGCTCGGTTCCAGGCCGCGTACGCCGGCAACCAGGTCCGCCGCACGAGCGACGTCGACGCCCACCACGACCGCGTCCGGTTCGGCTTCGAGATCGGCCCCGACGGCGGTCCCGCCCTCGCCGGCGGGCTCGACATCGGCGAGTTGGCCGGCGACCGGCTGCGGTCGATCACCGGCTTTCTCGACTTCGCGCCGGCCCCGGCGGGCCAGTAGCCACCCCCCGACCGGGGGCGCGGCGGTCCTGCCTCTGGGCGATGCACCGACGTTGGCCGTGGCACCCGCCCTCTCGCGATCGGCCGCCGCCCGAACCCCGGCCCGGCCTTTCGGCGCCGGGCCGCGCTCGGCCTCCCCGCCGATGCGGAATCGGGGTGATGCGAACTTCGGGTGAAGGCTTCGTGTTCGTGATGGCGGCG
>JBBSNJ010000777.1:0-2250 GCA_038232775.1 Thermomicrobiales bacterium | reverse complement strand
GGCCTACCGCGAACTGGACCGCCGGGCGAACCGCCTGGCGCACCACCTGCGTGGCCTCGGCGTCAGCCGGAACGTACCGGTCGGGCTCTGCGTCGAGCGGGGGCCGGCGATGGTCGTTGGCATGCTCGGCATTCTCAAGGCCGGCGGCGCCTACCTGCCGCTCGATCCGGCCTATCCGCCCGAGCGGCTCGCGCTCATGCTGGCGGACGCCGCAGCCCCGGTGCTGGTGACGTCGGAGCGGCTCGCCGCAGCGCTGCCGCCCCACGGCGCCCGCGTCGTCTCCC
Source organism: Thermomicrobiales bacterium (assembly GCA_038232775.1). Lineage (GTDB taxonomy): Bacteria > Chloroflexota > Chloroflexia > Thermomicrobiales > UBA6265 > JBBSNJ01. The sequence goes on along the minus strand of JBBSNJ010000777.1, from coordinate 1,966 downwards.
TCGACGCTGATCGGTCGCCGATTGCCCGCGCGTCCGACACGGCGCCCCCTGTCGCCGCCACCGCCGACGACCTGGCCTACGTCATCTACACCTCCGGCTCCACCGGCGTGCCCAAGGGGGTTGCCGTACCGCATCGCGCCGTGACCCGGTTAGTGATCGACACGGACTACGTTCGCCTGACGGGTGACGATGTCGTTGCGCAGGCAGCGAACGCCGCCTTCGATGCCGCCACCTTTGAGATCTGGGGCGCGCTTCTCAACGGCGGTCGGCTCATCGTCATCCCCACCGAGGCGGTGCTGTCGCCTCCCAATTTGGCAACGCACCTCCGGCGGCACGGCGTCACGACGCTCTTCCTGACGACCGCCCTCTTCAATCAAGTGGCGAGCGAAGCCGCGGACGCGGTCAGCGGGCTGCGGCAGGTGCTTTTCGGTGGCGAGGCGGTCGATCCGCAACGGGTCGCCACGGTGCTGAAACACGGTCCCCCGGAGCGGCTCCTCCACGTCTACGGACCGACCGAGACGACGACCTTCGCGACGTGGTATCCGGTGGACCGGGTTGGCCCCGGGGCGACGACCCTGCCGATTGGGCGGCCGATCGCCAACACCCGGGCCTATGTCCTCGACGCCGTCGGTCAGCCGGTCCCCATTGGCGTCCCCGGCGAGCTGTTCCTCGGAGGACCGGGCGTAGCGCGCGGCTACCTTGGCCGGCCGGAGCTGACAGCCGAGCGGTTCGTCCCCGACCCCTTCTCCTGCGAGCCGGAGGCGCGGCTCTATCGAACCGGTGACCGGGTCCGGTATCTCCCCGATGGGAACCTGGAGTTTCTCGGACGGGGCGACCGCCAAGTCAAAATCCGCGGATTCCGGGTCGAGCCGGGCGAAGTCGAGGCGAAGTTGGCGCGACATCCGGACGTAGCTGAGGCGCTCGTCGTTGCGTGGGAGCCATCGCCGGGGGACCGACGCTTGGTCGCCTACATCGTCCCGATGGCCGAGGTGCCGCCGGCGGTGGGTGAGTTGCGCGCTTCCCTCAAAGCATCGTTGCCCGACTACATGCTGCCGGCCGCCTTTGTGCCGCTCCCCATGCTGCCGTTGACGCCGAACGGGAAAGTGGACCACCGGGCGTTGCCGCCGCCAGGCAAGAACCACGTCGCCCCGGCCTCGGTGTACGCCGCACCGCGGACCCCCGATGAGACGACGGTGGCCGCGGTCTGGAGCCGCTTGCTCGGGATCGACCGGGTCAGCATCCACGACAACTTTTTCGACCTCGGCGGCCATTCACTCCTCGTGACGCAGGTGCTGGCGGGCCTCCGCGCCGAGCTCGGGGTGGAGCTTCCGGTCCAGGCGGTCTTCGAAGCGCCGACGGTGGCCACGCTGGCGGAGCGGGTCGCGCAGGCGCGCCGCGAGGGACCGACGCCGGCCATCCAGTCGAGCGCGGAGCCGGTGAGTATCGTTACCCTCCAAGCTGGAACCGCCAAACGCCCACTCTTCGTCGTCCCGGGCGGTAATGGTGAGCCGTCTAACCTCTTCAAGATCGCCCAGTTGGCGCGCCGTCTTGGGACAGACCAGCCCGTCTACGGCTTCTGGGGCGATGGAGGCCCCGAGGAGGACGGAGGCGCGGATGACCAGGCCTGGGTGGAGGCAATCGCGACCGCCTACCTTCGGGAGATGCGCCGATACCAGCCCGACGGGCCGTACCTGCTGGCGGGCACGTGCGTCGGGGGCATCATCGCCTTCGAGATGGCACAGCAGCTCGCGGCCCGCGGCGAGGTGGTGGGGCGATTGGTCCTGATGGACACGCCCTGCCCAAGCGACCAGGGGGCCGACGCGCTGCGCGAGCGGGAGGTGGCACGGCTCGCGCGCCGTGGCGTTGACGAGGCCGACGCGGATGCCGTCCTCGACGACCTGTCCGTCCGGGGTCGGCGGCTCCACCGCTATCGCCCCCGTCCCTATCCGGGACAGATCACCCTCTT
>JBBSNJ010000776.1:0-2255 GCA_038232775.1 Thermomicrobiales bacterium | reverse complement strand
CGGCGACCGTCTTCCCCGCGACGTCGACGACGGCGATCACGCCTTGGTGGACGCTCTCGACGCGGCCGCCGCGGGTCACTTCGGCGAGGAGTGTCGGCACGATAGCTCCTTTCGTCGAGTGGTGGGTGGTGGGTGGTGGGTAGTGGGAGAGGGGCGATCTGGGCGGCCGGGTCGCCCGGCCCTAAAGGGACCGGGCTGAAGCGACGAAGCCGGGGTGCCCCCTGGGCCCAAGCCGGCTGAGGACGGGCGCGGTGGCTCTCGTGCCTACGCCCTCCAGTCCCCGCGGTGGGCTTCGTCGGGTCGGCACGGGGGTTGGAACCCCGCGCGACAGGGGACGGCGAGCGCGTTCCCTCCCCATTGCCCACTATCCACTACCCACTACCCACTGCCCGCTACCCGTCCCACCCGAGCGGCGAAGGCGTCGATCGCCTCGCCGCCGTCGAGGGCGCCGAGTTCGAGATCGTAGGCGCGCGTCTCGCCGGGGTCGAGCTCGATCAGTTCGCCCCGCTCGCGGGCGTCGAGGCGGCCGGCGGTCCGGTTGGTGCTCGGCTCGATGCCGACGGCGTAGGTCCCCTCGCCCAGCATCCGCCAGATGAAGTGGTGGGGGAGCTGCGCCTGATTGAACACCTCGTAGGCGCCGAGGCCGAGCCGGCGGTTGACGACCGCGACCGGCACCGCGCCGTCGGCTTCGGCGTGGACGGTGTGCTCCGTCACCTCCTCCAGGTAGCCGGCGACGGGGCCGTGGAACCGGGTGTAGCCTGCCACCGACTGGTCGCCGCGGGGGACCGGGTCGGTGGCGGGGACGAGCAGCTCGGCGCCGTCGTCGAGGACGGGGAAGCCGACGTTGACGTGGTAGAGGAACATGTGCGGCGTCCGGTCCGGCCCGACGTTCTCGACCTCGTCCCGGATCGTCAGCCGCGACTCGCCGAGCCGGGCCTCGAGCCGCCGTTTGAGGAGCAATTGCTCGCCGAAGACGGAGGCTTGCAGCGTTTCGCCGGTCGCCCAGAGGGTGCAAGTCTCCCCCTCCCAGCGTTCGCCGTAGCCGGTGAGGCGGGCCGGTCGGTTGGCGATCCGGCCGTGGAGGCCGAAGCGCTCCGTCCGCTTGGGGAGGTAGTGGTACTGCTCGGCCGAGTCCTCGGCCATGAAGAGGGCGTGCTCCAGGCCGCAGGTCGTCACCAGCCCGCCGCCCCAGTTCCGCAGCCAGCCGAGCTCTTCCTGCTCGGCGTACCACGGCCCGCCGAAGCCGGCGCCCGACTGCCAGCCAAGCGCCTTCCCCGCCAACTCGCAGCGGCCGACGTCCATCGCCTTGTCGACCAGGACGTCGAAGGCGAACCCGGTGCCGGTCCGGAACTCGAGGACCCGCACCCCCCGCTCGGCCCCGTCGCCGAGGGTCACCAGCCGCACCCCGGCCACCTGCTCAAGGCGTCCGACCCGCTTCAACAGGTCGCGCCGGGCGTAGGCGCTGCCCCAGAGATCGGTCATCTTTCCCCCTTCCCGGTGGTGCCCCCACCGCCAAGCCGCCAAGTCCCCGCGCCCCCACCGAGGCGGGCGGACCGACGAGGGCGCACTCGCCCGCCCGGCGCCGCGGACTCCTCGATCACGCCTCGACCGTCAGGCCCGGCCGCGCCAGCTCGATCCGGCCGGGGAAGACCGCGGCCGCCCGATCGCGGGCGGTCGCGACCCCGAACTCCGACCAGAGGTGCGTCAGCACCAGGGTCCCGGCGCCGGCGTCGCGCGCCAGCTCGGCCGCCTCGGCCGCAGTCAGCGACTTCCGTTTAGCGCGGGGTCGGTCGCCCGGCCCCGGCAGGGTCGCCTCGGCGAGCAGGATACCGGTTCCGGCGAAAAAGGGGGCCAGGTCGGCGCTCGGCCCGGTGTCGCCGGTGTACCCCAGGTCGGCGCCGCCGGGGGCCGCGACGCGGATCGCCCAGGCGGGGACGTGGTGGACGGCCGGGGCGAAGGTCACCGTCGCGTCGCCGACCGGCAGCGGCCGCGCCGGGTCGTACTCGGCGAGCCGCACCGTCCGGGCGAACACCCCCGGCTCGTCGCATTCGTCGAAGGGGGCGGCCGCCCGCGCTAGGAGATCGGCCCCGGCGGGCGGCAGCCAGAGCGGAACCGGGGCGGGCGGGGAGATCGGGTTGTAGGCGAGGGCGTGGCGCAGCGCCAGCAGATCGAGGCAGTGGTCGAGGTGGCAGTGGGAGACGACCACCCCGGCGAGCCGGCGGAAATCGGCGTGCCGCCGCAGCTCCGCCACCGCT
>JBBSNJ010000775.1:0-2260 GCA_038232775.1 Thermomicrobiales bacterium | reverse complement strand
TGCCACGTCCTGCCCGGCCTGCTGCCGAAGGTAGCGATCGAGCGTCACCGCGCCAGAGGAGAACGACGCTCGGTCGTGGTGTTTCGCCAGAGGCTGGACGCGATATCGCTGGTCCACGTCGACCTACTCGGCGATCAATTCGCGGTGGAGGCGGGCCGCGTCCTGAAGGTACTCGTTCGATTCCACCGGTTGCAACAGGGCCGCGACGAACCGGGCGCTGTCGCGTGGCGAGAGGGTGATCACCTCGTGCCGACGGATCGTCTCGAGGGCGGCCGCCTGCGCACTCGCCACGACAAAGTCGGTCACCGACCGTCCTTCCAGTGCCGCCGCCCGAAGTAGGAGCGCCTTTTGCTCGGGGCTGATGCGTGCTTCCAGCCGCTCCCGCCGCCGAGTCGATCCCGTCGTCGTCACCATGTCTTCCTCCGGCCCCGTGGTCCGGCAACACCTCCCGGCCATCGGGCACTGTACGGCAAAGTGCCGGAGAAAGCCAAACACCACGGCGATCTCGGTTGAAGGCGCGCCCAAGGACGGGCGACGTTTCAACCGTGCCAGCGCCCATCGGCATCGCGATGGAGGGCCGGCGGCGGCAGGTCCAGCGCGGGTTTTGGACGAAGTAGTCGCCCGGAGCGCGCGCGAGGGTCCGATTAAGGGTTCGATTAAAGGGTGAGCCCCCGGCCTGGGGAAGCCGGGGGCTCGGGGGAAGGGGATGGGGGTGGTGGTCGACCGTGGGGTTTGGGGATGTCGACCACCACGAACGTAGGATAGGCGCTCGAGATGAACGCGACCTGAAGATTGCCTGAGCGTTGCCTGATAGCTTCCGGTCTCCGACCCGACGGCTCGCGCGCCGGCCCTCGTTTGGGCAGGAGGGCCGCCCGCGGGGCGCCGGGCGCCGGGCGCGGGGAGGACTCCGTCCGTCCAATGCGGCGCCGATCGCCGCCGTGCCCCACCGAGCTGGCGGGCCGGGCGAGCGGTGCCGGCCGCCGACCCCCTAGAATGGCCGCCGGCGGATCGGCAGCCCTGGGCGGGCGGGGGGGCGGGGAACGAGGTGGGCGGGGCGGGGCGAAGGCGGACGGCTTGGACGTGGCACCTCGGGCTGGGGCGCGAGCTGGGGTACGTCTTCTGGGCGATGGTCGGGGTCGAGGCCGCCTTCGGCGCCTACATGAGCGTCTGGCCCCTCTGGATCGAAGCGCTCGGCGCCCCAGTCACGGTCGTCGGCCTCGTCCTCGGTTCGTCCGGGCTGCTCCGGCTGCTGACGCTCGGTCCCTCGGCCGGGCTGGCCGAGCGGTTCGATCTGCGCAAGCTGATCGTCGGCGCCCGGGTCTGCGCCGGGTTGGGGATGGTCGCGGCGGCGCTGGCCCAATCCTGGCCGCAGCTCTTCCTGATGGTGATCGGCAGCGCGCTCGGGGAGATCGCCTTCCCGCTGACCCAGTCGCACGTCGCCGCCCACGCCGGGGAGGGGCGGGTGCGGGCCTTCACCCTCGTCTTCAACGTCGGTCCCGCCGCCGCGCTCGGCCTGTCGCCGATCCTGTCGGGGGCGCTGGTCGCCGTCTGGGGGATGCGGGCGGCGTTCGTCTTCGCCGCCGTCTGCACGGCGGTCTCGATCCTCTTCTTCACGCGGATCGCGCCGACGACGGCCTCGGCGCGGGCGGCGACCGCCGCCGCCGCCGGCGATTCCACCTACCGGGCGACGCTGGCGGACGCCCCGGTGCGCCGCCTGGTGACCCTCCAGTTCGCGACGATCTTCGCGCTGGCGCTGGGGACGTCGTTCGTGCCGACCTTCTTGCAGGACGAACGGGGGCTGCCCCCGGCGACGATCACGATGCTGGCCGGGATCGGCTCGATCGGCTCCGTCCTGTTCGGCCTGACGGTGACGCGGACGACGCGGCTGCAACGCGCTCCCCTGCTCGGGGTGGCGATCGCGGTCGGCTTCGTCTCGCTGACGCTGTTGGTGATCGCGACCAGCGGCGCGGTTTGGCTGATCGTCGTCGCCTTTCTGGGACGGGGCGGGCTCTTCTCCGCTTGGGGCCTGTTCATCGCCGGCGTCTCCGAGGTCGTCTCGGCGCGGCACCGCGCCCGCGCCTTCGCCCTCTGCGAGATGATGGGCGGCTCGGCCTTCTCCTTCGCCCCGATCCTGGCCGGGCCGATGTACGCGGTCCGCCCCGTGCTCCCCCTGGCCGCCGCCGACGTCCTCGGCGTCGGCATGGTCCCGGTCCTGCTCCGCGCCCAGCGCGCCCTCACGGCCGACGCGGCGGCGCGGCGA
>JBBSNJ010000774.1:0-2260 GCA_038232775.1 Thermomicrobiales bacterium | reverse complement strand
GGAAAGATGCCCTCACCCCCAGCCCCCTTCCCCCTGTCCCGTGCGCGGGTGAGGGGCCGGGGGTGAGGGCCAGCCACCGGCACGGGAAGGCGAAGGCTAAACCCGACGTCCCCATGACACCGACTCCGGCTGATCACCGGAGCCTCGCCTCTCCCTCGCTTGCGACACGGGGCCGGGGTCGGAGGGGTGAGGGCCACCGCCGCAAACACCTCGGTTGACCCGTCGTTGGTTCCAGGGCGACAGCATCCCCGTCTAGCGGCGCCCGACGGGGATGCACGAGGATGCTGCGAGCCGCGCCCCGCCAACGCGGGCGAGCGCGAGATTGCGGCTGGGGGTCTACCCCTCGATCTCCTCCGGGTGCTCCTTCTCGGCGATCGTCAGGCACTCGTCGGCGATGGCGACCATCCGGTCGATCTCCGACTTAGTCACGACCAGCGGCGGCGCGAAGTGCATCACGTCCCAGGTGCGGGTCACCAGGCCCCGCTCCATCACCAGCTCGTTCAGCCGCTTGGTGATCTTCGAGTCTTTGCCGAGCTTGGCGCGCGTCTCCTTGTTGCCGACCAGGTCGAGCGCGCAGAGGAGACCGACGCCGCGGACATCGCCGACGGTCGGGTGCGACCGCAGCTCCTCGAGCCGGGTCTTGAGGTAGGCCCCCTTCTCGGCGCTCTGCTTGACCAGCCCTTCCCGCGCGAAGATCTCGAGGTTGGCGTTCGCCGCCGCCGCCGCCACGGGGTGGCCGCCGAAGGTCAGCAAGTGCCCCATCGGCGTCTCGCGCTGCTCCTGGAAGATGGCGAAGACGCTCTCGCGGACGGCCGCCGCCGCGATCGGGGCGTAGCCGGAGGAGAGCCCCTTGGCCATCGTCATGATGTCGGGCACGACGCCGTACTTCTCGATGGCGAACATCGTCCCGGTCCGGCCGAAGCCGTTGATCACCTCGTCGGCGATCAGCAGGACGCCGTGCTTGTCGCAGATGTCGCGCAGCATCCTCCAGTAGATCTTGCCGGGGACGTGGACCCCCGCCGCCGAGGAGATCGGTTCGCCGATGACGGCGGCGACCGTCTCCGGCCCCTGGTTCTCGATCTCCTGCTCGACGTAGCGGGCGGCCATGATGTCGGCCTGCTCGCCCTCGACGCCGAAGTCGCTCCGGTAGCGGTTCGGCTGCGGCACGTAGGAGACGCCGTACATGAACGGGCCGAACCAGTTCTCGTTCCGCATCGCGGTCAGGCTCATCGCGCCGTGGGTCATGCCGTGGTAGGAACCGCGGCGGGCGATGAACTTGTAGCGGCGGGGGAAGCCGCGCATCGCCTGGACCTGCTTGGCGATCTTGATCGCGCTCTCGACCGCCTCCGAGCCGCCGGCGCAGAAGAAGAAGCGGTTGAGGTCGCCGGGGGTCAGCTCGGCCAGGCGCTCGGCCAGCAGGGCGGCCGGGCCGGTGGTGAAGGAGGCGGCCGAGACGTAGGCCAGGCGGGCGGCCTGCTTGCCCATCGCCTCGCCGATCTCGGCCCGGCCGTGGCCGGCGTTGACGACCCAGAGGCCGGCGATCCCGTCCAGGTACTCCCGTCCCTCGATGTCCCACAGGGTCGACCCTTCGCCCCGATCGAAGACGCGCAGCCCTTCCCCTTCTACCTCGCCCCAGGCGGCGGAGTGGATCCAGACGTGGTCGCGGGCGGCGGCGCCGAGTCCGGCGGCGGCGGCGGCGGCGGCGCCGTCGGGACGGTGGCAGTTGCCGGCGGCGCCGTTGCCCGTCCCGACCGTGCGCTTCTCCTGCTGGGTGGCGTCGAGGGTACCGCTGACCATGATCGCTGGCCTCCTGAGGAAAGGTGAGGGCGGACCGCGGCCCGCCGTCGCGGGCGTCCAGGCTCGCGGGGGAGAATAGCAGGTTCGCGCCGCTGCCTGGCGTGACGCCCCCGCTCGATCGTGGGTTCTCCGCCCGCTCGGATCACCAGAACCGGATGCGCCGACGCGCGAGCCGGCCGCGCCTGGGTACGAGGCGGTCCCCGGCCCGCGCCGCCTTGACGCCGGCCGAGGTGCCGGGGATCATCGGCCCGCTCGTTCTCCTCGCCCCTCCCCTCCGACCGCTGGAGCCCCGATGCCCGACCCCGACCGCCGTCTCCCCCACCACCCAACGCTCGGGGCCCAGCCGCCGGCCGACGCAGCGCCCTTCACCGTCGACGGGCGACCCTTCACGGGACGGACCGGCGAACCGCTGACGGCGGCGCTGCTCGCGGCCGGGATCGACGTCTTCCGGACGATGCCCCGC
>JBBSNJ010000773.1:0-2264 GCA_038232775.1 Thermomicrobiales bacterium | reverse complement strand
CTCGACCAGCAGCAGACCGGGACCGAGCTGCTGCGGCAGCAGGGGCGCTACTACGGCCTGCGGCGGGTCGAGATCGAGACCCGGCTCGACGAGCTGCGGGGGTTGATCGACCTCGGCGACGCGCTCGACCGCCGGATCAAGGGCTACTCGGGGGGGATGAAGCGGCGGATCGACTTGGCGGCGGCGCTGATCCACAACCCGGAGGTGCTCTTCCTCGACGAGCCGACGACCGGGCTCGATCCGATCTCGCGGGCCAAGGTCTGGGAGGAGGTCCGCCGCCTGAACGCCGAGCTGGAGATGACCATCTTCCTGACGACCCAGTACCTGGAGGAGGCGGACGCTCTCGCCGATCGGGTCGGGATCATCAACCGGGGCCGGATTGTGGCCGAGGGGTCGCCGGCCGAGCTGAAGCGGGCGCTGGGGGCCGACCTGATCGTGGTCCGGGTGGACGAGGGGGACGGCGAGGCGGCGCGGCGGGCGCTGGCGGCGGTGCCGGGCGTCGACGCGGTCGAGGTCCACGGCGAGGAGGTGACGGCCTCGACCAGTGACGGGGCGGGGACGGTGGCGCCGGTGGCGGTGGCGCTGGCCGGGGTCGACGTCCGGGTGCGGTCGCTGACGCTGCGGGAGCCGTCGCTCGACGACGTCTTCCTCGACCTGACGGGGAACCGCCTCGGCGACGACGGCGGGGAGGAGGCTTAGATGGCGACGACGATCGGGGGGCTGCGGCGGCCGGGCGGGACCGGGGTGCCGGCGCGGCCGACGGTCCGGGCGCGGAAGGCGGGGTTCGCGGCCGACGTCGGGTCGGTCGCGCTGCGGGCGCTGCGGGCGCTGCCGCGGGAGCCGGAGGTGCTGATCCCCTCCTTGATCATCCCGCTCTTCTTCTTCGCGGTCAACCTGGGGGCGCTGGAGGACTTCGCCCAGCGGGGCATCCCCGGGCTCGACTACCGGGCGTTCCAACTGCCGACCGCGATCGTCTTCGCGGTGACGGGGGTGTCGCGGGCGCAGGCGTTGGTGACCGACATCCAGTCGGGTTACTTCGACCGGCTGCTGATGACGCCGATGCGGCGGTTGGCGCTGCTGCTGGGGCTGATGGTGGCCGACCTGGCGCTGGTGGTCGCGCTCTCGGTGCCGGTGCTGGTGCTCGGCTTCCTGGTCGGGGTCCGGTTCGAGACGGGGATCCTGGGGATCCTCGTCTTCCTGCTGATGACCGGCTTCTGGGGCCTCGCCTTTACCGGATTCCCGTACTCGATCGCGCTCAAGACGGGGTCGCCGGGGGCGGTCGGGGCGAGCTTCATCCTCTTCGTCCCGTTCGCCTTTTTGACGACCTCGACCCTGCCGAAGGAGGCGCTGACCGGCTGGCTGGCGGCGATCGCGACCTGGAACCCGATGACCTACCTGCTGGCGGCGCTGCGCTCGCTGCTCTACGGCGGCTGGCAACCGCGGCCGCTGCTGGAGGGGGCGGCGGCGATCCTGCTGGTCGGTTCGATCAGCATCGGGTTGGCGCTGGCGACGCTGCGGGGGCGGGTGGCGCGGGGGTAGCCGGCCATGGTCAGCCGGGGTCGGGGGAGCGGCGGGTGCCGCTCCCCCGTCAGGGTCCTTCCGTGCCGGTTTGACCCAAAATATGCGCTCAAAGTCGCGAGCTGTAGCGAGACGGCCCATAAGCATCAATCAACTTCTGGATCTGTGTCGGACGTTCAATTGAGCGCGGCAAGATCCGCTTCGGCCTGCCTCTGCCGAGCGAGCGCCATTGAAAGTGCTGCTCCTAGCCTGTCTCGGTGGGCGACCGTTTTCTGGCTCGTTAGCTGCAAATGCTCCGGTCCGGTGAGGAGCTGCTTCTTAAGCCTTGCCCGCTCCGAGGCAATCTGCTGCTCGACTACCCGTACCGACGAGGGGTCAGTCGACCTACGAGGGTCGAACCGGAAACGGTGTTCAATCCCCTGGCGCCACACAACAAGGTTCGACGTTAGCACCGGTCCGAAACCCGGCACTGCGGACACGGCGGCCACCGTCACGTCGGCAGCCGTCTCGATCCCGTACGACTGCAACGTTGCGGCGCGTTCCGAACCGATTCCAGCGATCCGCGACTGCCAAATCCGGTGCCGTTCGAGGAACATCCTGCGTTGGATTTGTTGGACCTGGAACGAAAGCTGCCCTAGCATCTGCTGCCGCCGCGCTTCTAAGCCGAGGTACTCGTCGCGGCATCGCCGCAACTCCGCCACTTTCGTCAGGAACACCTGCTCGCTGGCCTCCACCTGAAGCCGGCG
>JBBSNJ010000772.1:0-2265 GCA_038232775.1 Thermomicrobiales bacterium | reverse complement strand
TCTTGATTCCCTCCGGCGCGGGGGGGGCGGGCCCCCCCCCCCCCCCGGGGGCGGGGGGTGGGGGGGGGGGGGGCCCCCCCACTCTCCGGGAAGCGGCAGTGATTACCCAGACTCCGCATTAAACGGAATCCGGGTGGTCGCTTCGGATTCCTGGGTATGGATCCTCACGTGGCGGCGACCGCTAGATCGGCGTCGCCCGGCCCTAAAGGGACCGGGCTGAAGCGACGAAGCCCCCTCAAGGGGGCTGGCCGGGGACGCGAGAGGCTGGCTCCGGGGCGAAGCCGAGGCGATCAACCGGATTCCGAGTCAGCGGCCCCGCCAAGATGTCGAGAGCGACCACTGATGGCGCTCAGCCAAGACAAGGTGGAAAACGACCATAGGGCCAGGGTCTGGGACGGTGCGCGCCGCCGCTATTGGTCCGTGGGCGGGCCGGCGTCCTCTTCGGTTGGGGCTTCGAACCACTCTGGGCTGCCGACGGTGGTGACGCTGAGGTGCGTCATCGATCGGCCAGGGAGCGCACCGTGCCAGTGGCGCTCGCCAGGCGGGGAGTAGACGACGTCGCCGGGGGAGATCGTCGTCTGCTGGTCGGCGGTGCCGGCGCGGCCTTCGCCGTCGAGGACGTAGAGAACCTGCTCGCCCGGATGGATGTGCCAGTTGGTGCGGGCGCCGTCCTCGAAGCGGACGAGGCTGACGGACATCCCGCCGGTCTGCTGGGTAGCGAGGAGGCGGGCGAGATGGGCCTCGCCGGTGAAGGTCGTTCCCGGTTCGGGATTCGCTTCGTTGCCGCGAACGATTTGCATGGTCCCTCCCGTTCTTTCGATCGACGATTCGGGATTGATTATCCACGCGAACGTTACGCGATCGCCGCGCGATGGCGCGGCTAGTCGTCAAGGCTGAGCCGGAAGGTCGCGTCGCCCCGCCAGGAGACGGCCCCGTCGCTGATCGCGAGTTCGCCCACCTCGCTCTCCACCCGCCGCAGCCGGCGAAACGGCGTCCGCAGGCTGTAGTCGCGCTCCGGTCCGGCGACGGTGACGGTCGGGTTCCCGTCGCTGTCGCGAGCGAGGGTGATCCGCGTTCCGTCGGCGAGACGCTGCTCCTCTACGCCGCCGGGGTAGACATCGAGCGCCAGCGCGATCTCGCTGGCGACCATCGGGTCCCGGCGGAGGGGGAGGATCGACCCATCCTTGACGTAGACCGGCATCCGGTCCAGGGGGGCGTCGACCTTCTTGACGGCGGGGCCGGTCTTCCGCTCCCCCGTGAAGAGATCGGTCCACCCCCCGGTCGGGAAGCTGACCAGCCGCGAGGTTCCCCAGGAGTAGACGGGGGCGACCAGCAGGGCCGGCCCATACAGGTACTGGTACTGGACAGGATCGCCGTGCATTCCCGCCTCGTCGGGGAACGCGAGGGGCATCGGACGCATGATCGGCATCCCCGAGCGCTCGGCCGCCGCCGCCGCCGCCCGAGTGTAAGGCGCCAGGCGGGCGTGGAGGTTGGCGAATTGGCGGTAGGTGTCGAGCGTCGCCGGGGAGTACAGCCACGGCTCCCGCGGCCCGAGACCGTGGGCCTCCATGATCGGCGAGAAGGCGGCGAACTGCGCCCAGCGGACGAAGCACTCGTCCTCGGGGGTGCCGAAGTAGCCGCCGATGTCGCTCCCCCAGTAGGGGAAGCCGCTCCAGCCGGCGGAGAGCCCGGCCGTGATCGCCGACGGCAGACCGGCCCACGGACTGAAGTCGCCGCTCTGGTCGCCGGCCCAGATACCGGGGTAGGGCTGCGAGCCGGCCCAGGCCGAGCGGGCGAGCAAGATGCCGTCGTACTCGCGCACCACCTCCCACGTCGCTCGGTTGTAGAGGACGGGATAGAGGTTGTGGAGCTCGGCCCCGGTCCGGCCGTCGGCGAAGACGGCGTCGACCGGCACCTGCTCGCCGCAGTCGGTCTTGAAGCCGCGGACGCCGAGCTCCATCAGAGCGCGAATCTTGCCTTGCCACCAGGCCGTCGCCGCCGGCGAGGTGAAGTCGATCATCGTGCCGAGGTAGGTCGGTCGGTTCGCCAGGCGGTGGAGCGACGGCCTACCTTGACCGTCTTGGATCAGGTAGCCCTGGTCGGCCGCCTCGCGGTACTCGTCCGAGCCGGCGGCCATCCACGGGCTGATCCAGAGGACGATCCGCTGGCCGGCCTCGCTCGCCGCGGCGACGAGCGAGGCCGGGTCGGGGAACTTGCTCGGCACGAACTCGAAGGTGTGGCTGGTCGCCTCCCAGGCGGCGTCGA
>JBBSNJ010000771.1:0-2266 GCA_038232775.1 Thermomicrobiales bacterium | reverse complement strand
CGAGCGCCAGGCCCCCGGCGGCCAGGCCGGCCAGAGCTCCCGGATCGAGAACTACCTCGGCTTCCCGGTCGGTCTCTCCGGCGCCGACCTGACCCGCCGCGCCGTCGCCCAGGCCGCCCGCTTTGGGGTCGAGATCCTCTCTCCCCAGGAGGTGACCGGTCTCCGGGCCGAGGACGCCTACCGGATTTTGACCCTCGGCGACGGGAGCGAGCTGAGCGCCCACGCCGTGATCGTCGCCACCGGCGTCGCCTACCGACGCCTGGAGGCCCCCGGCATCGAGCGCCTCTCCGGCGCCGGCGTCTACTACGGCGCCGCCCAGACCGAGGCGATCTCCTGCCAGGACGAAGAGGTCTACATCGTCGGCGGCGCCAACTCGGCCGGCCAGGCGGCGATGTACTTCGCCCGCTACGCTGGCCGGGTCACGATCCTGACCCGCTCCCCGCTCGAGAAGGGGATGAGCCACTACCTGATCGAGCAGATCGCCGCCACCCCGAACATCGCCGTCCGCGTTGGCGCCGCCGTCGCCGAAGCGCACGGCGAAACGAACCTGACGGCCCTGACCCTCGAGGAGCTGGCGAACGGGGCCAAGGAGGAGGTGCCGGCCGCCGCCCTCTTCATCTTCATCGGCGCCCAACCCCACACCGACTGGCTCGACGGAGTCGTCGCCCGCGACGAGCGCGGCTTCATCCTGGCCGGCCCCGACCTGCCGCGCGACGAGACCGGCCGCCCCGCCGGCTGGCCGCGCGGCCTCGACCGCGAGCCCTTCCTGTTGGAGACGAGCCTGCCCGGCGTCTTCGTCGCCGGCGACGTCCGCCACGCTTCGGTCAAGCGGGTGGCCTCCGGCGTCGGCGAGGGGGCGATCGCCGTCTCCCTCGTCCACCAGTACCTCAGCCAGAGCCGCGTCTGACGAGTGGGGAGTGGGGAAGGGGGCGCGGTCGGGCCGGCCCGGTCGCCCGGCCCTAACGGGACCGGGCTGAAGCGGCGAAGCCGGCTCAAGCCGGCTGAGCACGGACTCCGTCTCTATCGTTCCCATGCCCGTCGACCCCTGCGGTGGGCTGCGGTGGGTTGGTTCGGAGTTGGGAAGACAAGCAAAGGGGCGCCAGCGATCCCGTTCCCTTAACCACTGCCCGCTGCCCACTGCCCACTGCCCACCGAGGACTGAACCGCCATGACCGCAACCGCCGACGACCTCCGCGCCGTTCCCCTCTTCGCCGACCTCGGCGGCGACGACCTCGAATGGGTCGCCGGCGCCGGGCGGGAGCTGCGGCTGGACGCCGGCGAGCCCCTCTTCCAAGAGGGGGAGACCGACGTCGCCTTCTTCGTCCTGCTCGACGGCCGGCTCCAGGTGACGAAGCGGGTCGGCGCCGAGGAGACGGTCCTCGCCAGCCACGAGCCGGGCGCCTTCACCGGCGAGGTGCCGCTGCTGACCGGCACGCCCTACATCGCGACCGTCCGCGCCGTCGCACGGAGCCGGATCTTCCGCCTCGATCCCGAGCCGTTCCGCCAGACGTTGACCCTCTGCCAAGGCGTCGCCACGACCGTCTTGCAGACCGTCGCCCAGCGGGTGCAGCTCGTCGGCGCCACCCTCCAGCAGCAGGAGAAGCTGGCCGCCCTCGGCAAGATGGCCGCCGGCCTCGCCCACGAGCTGAACAACCCGGCCGCCGCTGCCAGCCGCGCCGCCGATCTGCTGGCGGCGGCGATCGCCCGCGCCGATGAGCTGACGCTCGACCTCTGCCGCGCCGGCGCCGCCGCCGACGACCTGGCGCGGCTAGCCGATCTGCGGCGGGAAGCGCTCGCCGGCCGCGGCGCGGCGCCGGCGCTCTCGCCGATGGAGCGCAGCGACCGGGAGGACGCCCTCGCCCTCCGGCTGGACGATCTGGGCGTCGCCGACGCCTGGGAGGCGGCCCCGCCCTTGGTCGGCGCCGGCCTGGAGGCGGACCGCCTCGCCGCCGCCGTCGCTCCCCTGCCGGCGGCGGCGCGGGGGGCGGCGGTCGCCTGGCTGGCGGCGTCGCTGACCACCACCGGGCTGGTCGACGAAGTGGCGCAGGGGTCGGGGCGCGTCTCCGAGCTGGTGGCGGCGGTCAAGCGCTACGCCTACCTCGACCAGGCGCCGGAGCAGGCGGTCGACGTCCGGGAGGGGATCACCAGCACGCTGACGATGCTCGGCCACGCCCTGAAGGGGATCGAGGTTGTCCGCGACGACGCCCCCGATCTACCCCGGATCGCCGCCCACGGCAGCGAGCTGAACCAGGTCTGGACCAACCTG
>JBBSNJ010000770.1:0-2267 GCA_038232775.1 Thermomicrobiales bacterium | reverse complement strand
CCCGGTGACCGTCACCCGCTCCCCGAGCCGGACCACCGCCCGGACCGGGCAGTCGGGCGCGGGGCACTCCCGGACGTTCGCCCCGGTCGTCCCGACGATCGTCCCCGACCCCACCACCGGCGAAGGAGTGCTCGGCGCCCACCCCGCCGCCCCCGCACCGGGGACGGTTGCCAGGCACCACGGGAGCAGCAGCGCCAGGCGAGCCCATCGACCAACGGTCATCGCCGGATCGTCCTCCTGTCTCTCTTGCTCGTCGGAGCCGGCGGTCCGGTTTGGCGCGGCCGGTCGAGAAGGAGACGATTCCTCTCCGGACCGAACGGCGGCGCCGTTTTCGTTGCCAACGCCACTCCGGCGAGGGCGGGGCGCCCAACCGCTCGGAACGTAGCAGACCTCCGACCGGGGGGTCAACGCTTTGCCGCGGTACCTTCGGGGGAAAAGGTGGTCTCGGATCAGCGACCGGGGTCTGGCGCCGCTTCCGGTTCCTTGGAGAGTGGCTCTTGCCGGGGCGGCTCCGCAGGGGGCGTACCCGGCCATTGGGTCGAACCCCGGCCGCGGCCGTCGGATCGGCGTCGCCCGGCCCTAATGGGACCGGGCTGAAGCGACAAAGCCCCATAAATGGGGCTCTTACGGTCTCCGGATGAACCGGCCGGTTATCGGAAGTGGGACAAGCTCCCTTCTCCCACGCACACGACAGGGGCAAGGGGCCGGGGTTGAGGGCATCTCTGCAAGTAGACGAAGTCGTTACCCGAGTTTCGTATCAGCTGGGGGCCCGGAGGGCGTCCCTCGGGAGGCCGACGCGATCGGCTGGATGTCGTAGCGTCCCAGACTGCCTGGTCGCGACGCTGAGGAGGCGGGTTGCGAACTCTCGTCGCGGACCAGGGAGTGGGCTGGGTGTCAAACCGCTCCGCCCAAACTCCCGCGGGCTGATCGGGGCGGCGGTCGGAGGGTCAGCCCGGTGCGGTCAGTGCGGTCCGTGGGCGGCGATCCAGCCGAGGTAGGTCCACATCCCGTCGTCGAGCGGCGTGCTCGGGACCCAGCCCAGATCGCGCTCCAAGCGGGCGTTGGTGGGGACTGGTCCCGGCCCCTCGCCGGAGACGGCGAAGTTCGCCGCCGCCGGCGGCACGACCTCGTAGCGAAGCCCCGGTAGGTGGCGGGCGAACGCCTCCAGCACGTCCCCGACCGAGGAGAGCCGGCCGCAGGTCAGCGAGTAGAGCCGGTGCGGCAGCCGCTCCGCCGCCCAAATCCGCTCGATCCCCTCGGCGACGTCTTCGACGAACGTCCAGTCGAGGTACGGCCCCGCCAGCGAGACGACCCGGATCGGCTCGCCCGCGGCGTGGAGCCGGAGCATCTCCCGGAGCTCGGTCGCCCCGGCGTAGCCGGGGGTGGTCCGCTCCATCGGTCCGTAGACGTTGCCGGGCCGCACCGCGACCAGATCGAGCCCGAACAGCTCGGCGTAGCGCAGCGCCACCCGTTCCCCGGCCAGCTTCGTCACCCCGTAGAGCCCGCTGGCGTTGGCCGGCGACTCCTCGTCGAGGACCGCCGCTCCCGGCACCCGACCCCAGACCGCGCCGGACGAGACCTGGACGAACCGCCGGAGGTCCGGCAGCCCCCTTGCGACCTCCAGCGCGTTGACCGTGCCGCCCAGGTTGACGTCGATGATCCGCGTCGGCTCCTGGCGCTCCCGCTCGAGTCGAGGCGTGATCGCCGCCGCGTGGACGACCTTGGTCACCCGCTGCTCGGTCGCGACCTGCCGTAGCCGCTCCTGGTCGGTGACGTCCCCCTGCACGAAGACCACCCGCTCGACGGCGGAACCCAGGAACCCAAGCAGCAGCTCGTCCGGGGGCATCAGGTCGTAGCTGACGACCGACTCGCCCCGCCGCGCCAGCCGCCGCACGACGTGGCAAGGTACCCAGCCGTTGCCCCCGGTCACCAAAGTGGTCATCGGTCGGTCCTCTCTCCCCGCTCCCGCTCCCGCTCCCGCTCCCGTCTCGGTCGTGGCGTCGTCGTGAGGCGGGGGCGGCGGTCGCCTCGAAAGCAGGAAACGCGCCGTTCGGGTCCGCGCCTGGTCCGGCGCTCGGCGACCGCCCCCCGCTCCCGGCCGAAGTGTCTCGTTTCTCGGCATCGTGCGCTAATCTTCTCCCGACGAGGAGGCGTGCGATGGCGACGACGGCGGTGACGACCGCCGACGAGTTGATGCGGATGCCGGGCGACGGCTGGCGCTACGAGTTGATCGACGGGGAGCTGCACCGGATGGCGCCTACGGGCTT
>JBBSNJ010000769.1:0-2278 GCA_038232775.1 Thermomicrobiales bacterium | reverse complement strand
GTTGCGGCGGCACCGGCTGGCCGGCGGCATCCATCCCCGACCCATGGAGCAGGGACGACACCGCGAGATGGAGCGGGTTCTGCCCACGTTCGCTGCCGTCGATCTCGATTCGGAACAGCGGGCGGCGCAATGATGGGCTCGTCGCTCAGCCTCCCCCGCCTCGGCGGGCGGCTATTGCTGCCTCCAACCACAACGCTCTCCCTGGTCGAGTCGGGCCGCTGCCCCCAACGGAAGCTCACGGACGCTGGGTGGTGGCCAACCGGCTGGCGGCCTCGTCGGCGGTGATCCGGCCCGACTTGAGCTCTTCCAGGATTTGGCGCCGCTCCTCCCTCGCTTGCGCCCGGATTTGGCGGGGCGAGCGCTCGTCGCCGGCGGCGGCGAAGCCCATTGCGCGCAGCACCTCGTCGAGGCGGGAACGGACGGTGGGGTACGAGATGCCGAGCTCCGCCTCGACGTCTTTGATCACGCCGCGGTTCTTGACGAAGACTTCCAGGAAGGCGAGCAACTCCGGCGAGAGCCGCTGAAACCGGCCCAGCCCGAAGCGCCCGGCGATCGTCGTCTCGCAGGAAGGACAGTGGAGACGGGTGACCGTCAGTTCCGCGTCACAGACGGGGCATTGCCCCAGGAGATCGGGGAGAGCCACAGCGTGTCCTCGGGTAAGCCTCTCGTTGAGCGGTGGGAAAGCCTCGCCTTCCAGCCCTGAACAGAGGTCATGATGAATCAGGATATTGATTTTGTCAATGTCTAGATTGACTTCACTGAAGGGGAGGGCGGGGGATAGGTCGCTTCCCGGCGAAGCGGTCGGCGGTCTCCCCTCGGCTATACTCGGGATCGATAGGCCGCAGGGAATGGGCGTAGAGGAGCGAACGACGGTGGCCAGCTTCCGAATCGGGGACGACGTCCGGGTCTCGTTGCCGAAGGGCGTCAACAAGCGGGGCGTGGTCGGCATCAGCGTCCTCTACACCACCTCGCCGGAGGCGCGGTTCGACGGTGCCGTCGGCGACGTGCGGGAGATCAACCCTCGCGGTCCCTACGGCATACCGCTCTTTTTGGTCGATTTCCGCGACCACGATAACCGGGTCACCGTCCCTTGGCAGTCCCAGTGGTTCCGCGGGGAGTGGCTGCAAGCTGAGGGGTCTCGGCAACCGACGCCCGTCGCGACCGAAGGTGCGTTGGTCGCCCCGGACGGGTTCCAGGAGACGACCACGAACAGTTGACCGCTGGTGGCGTCCGACCTGGTCCTTCGGCCCGATCCGAGTTCGGGATGCTCACGTGCGCGGGAGCGGGGAGCTTTTCCAGCATCCGGAAGCCGAACGGTTCAACTTGAGTCCGGATTAGAGGCCGTCCTCCAGCCGGCGCTCGGTCGGCTCTAGGCGCGAGCGCTGGTCGTGGAGCCAATCGAGCGCCTGCTTCGGCGTCATCGTGGCGAGATCGAGGCCGCGCAGTTCGGCAGCCAGCCGATGCGGGACGGCAGGTACCGGGGGGAAGCCGTCGAGTCCGAGTTGGTAGGGCGGTCCGGGGCCGTCGGCCGCGATCCAGGGCGAGGGTGATGCCCCGTCGCTCCCGTGGACCGGGTACTCAGTTGCTGGCGGAGACACGGGCGGGATCGGGGTCGGCGCGAGCGGCGAGGAAGGGGGAGGGAACTGGGGTTCGACCGGCAATCGCTGCCGAACTTTGGCGTCGAGGATCGACTCGGCGCGGTCGGCGACCCAAGGAGGGAGACCGGCCAGGCGGGCGACGTGGACGCCGTAGGCACGGTCCGCGGGGCCGGGGCGGAGGGCATAGAGGAACACGACGCGGTCGTCGCGTTCGAGCACGGCGACGTGGGCGTTGGCGATACCGGGGAGGTCGGCCGCGAGCGAGGTCAGCTCGAGGTAGTGGGTCGCGAAGAGGGCGCGGGCGCCGAGCCGGTCATGGATGTCCTCGAGGACGGCGCGGGCGATCGCCAGGCCGTCGTCGGTGCCGGTGCCGCGCCCGACCTCGTCGAGGACGAGGAGGGAGCGGCGGGTCGCGTGGTGGAGGATGGCGGCGGTCTCGACCATCTCGACCCGGAAGGTCGACTGGCCGCGGGCGAGGTCGTCCTGGGCGCCGACGCGGGTGAAAATGCGATCGACCAGTCCGATCGTGGCCCCGGCTGCCGGGACGAGCGAGCCGATCTGGGCGAGGAGGACGATCAAAGCGGTCTGGCGGAGGAACGTGCTCTTGCCCCCCATGTTCGGCCCGGTGACGACCAGTTGGCGCGGACCGTCGCTCCCGCCGACGAGGCGGCAGTCGTTGG
>JBBSNJ010000768.1:0-2279 GCA_038232775.1 Thermomicrobiales bacterium | reverse complement strand
ACTGGCTACTTGCTCAAGGACGCGCCGCGCGAGGAGCTGTTCCGGGCGATCGCGGCGGCGGCGGAGGGGAAGCCGTTGCTGGCGCCGGCGGTGGCGGCGCGGCTGATGCGCCGCGTCCGCCGACCGGAGGAGGAGTCTCTGAGCGGGCGGGAGCTCGAGGTCCTGCGCCTGGCGGCGCGGGGGGGCGGCAACCGGGAGATCGGGCGGGCGCTCTTCGTCAGCGAGGCGACGGTCAAGACGCACCTCATCCACGCCTACCGCAAGCTGGGCGTCAGCGACCGGACGGCGGCGGTGACGGCGGCGCTCCAGCGGGGCCTGCTGACGCTCGAAGACCCATCGGACGACCTTCGGTGAGGGACGGAGCGGGAGGCGTGGCTTCCCGGCTCCCATCCCGCCTTCGAGTGTTACGAACGTCGGTTGACCGGTTCTCCTCCGAGGTGCTGGACGCTCTCTTCTCTCCCCTGCACGAGAGAGGGGAGCGTGCCCAGCAGCCGAGAGCGAAACGGTCGCACTGGACTCCGTATCGTCGAGTCCACTCTGGCTTCAGATCGTGACCCAGCCGGACCGCCGGTGGCTGAGGACTGCGGCGTCCGCGATCAGCGCGGCGCGGAGACCGTCGTCCGCGTTGGGGGAGAGCGCGGTCCCGCGCTGGAGGGCATCGACGAAGGCCTGGAGTTCGGCGAGGTAGGCGTCCTTGAAGCGCTCGGTGAAGCGATCGTGGCGGGACGAGACCAGGCCCCGCGCGTCATAGAGACGGGTCGGCCACTGCTCGTCGACCTCGGCCACCACTTTACCGAGGGAGCCGTGGACCTCGGCCCGGATGTCGTAGCCGGCCGGAGCCCGCCAGGCGGCCTGGCAGACGCCGAGGGCGCCGCTCTGGAAGCGGAGGGTGGCGAGTCCGTGGTCGACGTCGCCGAACTCGGCCAGCCGGGGCTCGATCTGGACCGCGCCGGCGGCGAAGACGGCCTCGACCTCGTCGGCGAGGAGGAAGCGGGCGGCGTCGAAGTCGTGGATGGCGAGATCCCAGAAGAGGCCGCCTGAGGTGCGGAGGAAATCGACCGGTGGTATCCGATCGCAGGTGATGGCGCGGAACATTTCGGGCCGCCCGATCGCACCGGCGGCGACCAGTTCTCTGGCGCGGACGTAGGCCGGGTCGAAGCGGCGCTGGAATCCGATCTGGAAGGGGATGCCCGCCTGCACGACGAGCGCGGCGACCTCGCGCGACGGGGCGAGCCCATCGGCCAGGGGCTTCTCGCAGAAGACCGGTTTGTCGGCAGCCACGGCGAGCGCGACGTGCTCCCGGTGGAGGCTGGCCGGCGACGCTATCAGCACCGCCTCGACGTCGCGGCGGGCGACCAACGCGGCGGCGTCCGCGACCAAGTGGCAGGGGGCGTCGCCGGCGCCGAGGAGGCGGGCGCGGTCCTCCGGCGAGACCGCGGCGGCGACAAGCCGGGCGCCGCGGACGCCGCCGAGGAGATGGTCGGCGTGGAGCCGGCCGATCCGCCCGAGACCGATCACGCCGAAACCGAGCGTCGCCACTCTCTCGCTCCCTCGCGCTCGTTGCCGGGGGCTGTTCCCTGATGGTTGGTCGCGGTAGGTGACCAACTTCGCCGGTTCTGACGTTGAACCGTGCCCTGGTTCCCTCCCGGCGAGGAGGACCGCCCGAGAGGCGGTATCGTCCGTCCGGATGCCCGAGCCGTCCCCTCGTGGACCTATTAGGAGGCGAGCAGCCAACCGGCGATCCGCTCGCCGACGACGACGGCCGGGAGGTTGGTGTTGGCGCGGGGGACGGTCGGCATGATCGAGCAGTCGGCGACGTAGGCGTTGGCGAGCCCGTGGACGCGTCCCCGCCCATCGACGACGGCGGCGGGGTCGGTGGCCGGTCCCATCCGGCAGGTACCGACCGGATGGTAGTAGTGGGAGACGGTCGCGTCGACGACCCGAGCCAGGTCGGCCTCGCACTCGGCCCCGGCGGTCTCAGCCGTTTCTGGCCCGAGCAAGTCGCGCAGCGGCGACCGGGCGGCGAGCCGTCGGGCGAGGCGCAGTCCTTCGACGAGGCCGGCGCGGTCCTCCCCCGCCGGGTCGCTCAAATAACGGTGGTCGATCCGGGGGCCGACCAAGGGGTCGGCGGCGCGCAGGGTGAGGCGACCGCGGGAGCGCGGCGTCAGGCAGGCGACAGGCAGCCGCCAGCCCCAGCCGGAGGGGGAATCGGGGTCGGGGCCACCGACCGGGTAGAGGTGGAGGTCGAAGCCTTCGCGGCAGCGGGGCGAACGGAGCTT
>JBBSNJ010000767.1:0-2280 GCA_038232775.1 Thermomicrobiales bacterium | reverse complement strand
CTGCCCGCTGGCGTCGAGCCGGCCCCAGTCGTCGAGGCGGTAGGTGACGTCGGACGGCTGCTGCGCTTCGTAGACGACGCAGCCGGCGCCGAGGGCGTGGACTGTACCGGCCGGGATCAGGATTGTCTCGCCGGGCCGGGCGGGGAGCCAGCGGAGCAGCGCCTCGGTTCGCTCGCCCGCCCGGCAGGCGGTGGCGAAGCGGGCGGGGTCGACCCCAGGGTGCAAGCCGAGCGCGATCCGGGCGCCGGGCGCGGCCGCCAGGACGTGGTAGACCTCCGACTTGCCGAGCTGGCCGGGAGGGGCCGCGGCGTCGTCGGGATGGACCTGGACCGAGAGCACGTCGGCGGCGTCGATCAGCTTGATCAGGAGCGGGAAGCGGGCCCGGCCGCCGCGTTTCGTTGCCGCTAGCCCAAGCGTCCCGACGATCCCCGGCGCGCCGGCGGCGACGACGTCGCCGAGGGTGCGATCGGCGTGCGGGCCGTCCTCGATCGTCGCCTCGTCGGCGGTCGCCAGCGCTTCTCCAATCGGGACGTCGGGGGGCAGGGAGAGGCCGAACGCCGCCAAACCGCGCCCTCCCCACGGCTTGGGGTCGAGCCGCGGACGCAACCGCCAGGGCGGCGGGGACCCCGACTCCGGACTCGGGGCGGCCATGGAACCTCCAGTCGCGGTTGGACGAGGGCCGACGATCGCCGCTCCGGCGGCTAGGGACGCCGTCCGTCGCCGGCAGAGCCGTCGCTCGGGGGCGCTCCGCATCGTCGGTCATGGGCGGGCGGGGCGTCAACCGGGCAGGCGGCGGCAGCGGTGGGAGGGGCGCGACTCGCTGAGTCGCGCGGGACGGAGTGGGGGAGGCCGGATGCGCTGGGGGCGACCAAGAATTGGTACCGAGGCGGTCCCGTCCAAGCGAGTGCGCCGCGAACGGGAAGCCGAGGGTGGTGACGGACAGCGACGGGCGGCGGGGCGCCGCCGGTCGCCTAGGGGGTAGAATCGGAGCCGGACCGACGGCGCCAAGCTGGGGACCGCTCCCGTTGGCGAGGAGGCGGGGCGTCCGGTCCGGCGGTAGCTGCCGGTCGACTCGCGGCGATGCGCGGAAAGGCCGCCACGCGTGCGGTCCGGAGCGTGGCTGACGGCTCGGCGGGCGCGTCAGCTTGGCAGCCTGGCGCGAGGGATGCCGGGGGCGAAAGGGAGCCGATGGAGCAGACCGACGATCGCTTTCGACTTGGGTTTGGGGTCGCCGGGGCACTGGCCGCGCCGGTCGTGGTCGAGCTGGCCCGCGCCGCCGAGGCGGCCGGCTATCGCACGTTCTGGGTTAACGACACTCCCGACGGCGACGGGCTGGCGGCGCTCGCTGCCGCCGCGGCCGAGACCCGGACGATCCGGCTCGGCGTCGGCGTGATCCCGCTCGACCGCCAGCCGCCGGAGCGGATCGCGGCCCGGGTTGCCGAGCTCGAGCTCCCGGTCGAGCGCCTGACGCTGGGAGTCGGTGCCGGGGGTGCCCGAGGCGGTCCGGAGCGGGTGAGGGACGGGGTGCTAGCCCTGCGGGGAGCGACCGCCGCTGCGATCACCGTCGGTGCCCTGGGGCCGCGGATGTGCCGGGTGGGGGGCGAGGTGGCCGACGGCGTCCTCCTCAACTGGCTGACCCCGAGCTACGCTCGTCGGTCGGCGGCGCTCGTGGCCGAGGCGGCTGCCGCCGCCGGTCGGCCCCGGCCTCGCGTCGATGGCTACGTTCGGGTCGCGTTCGCGGGAGCGGCCGGGGAGCGGCTGCGGGCGGAGGCGGAGCGCTACGGGCACATCCCGGCCTACGCCGCCCACTTCGCGCGGATGGGGGTCGCCCCGATCGAGACCGGCGTCGTCGCCGACGCGCCGCCGCACGTGCCGCCCGCCCTCGTTCCTTATCTCGCCGCCCTCGACGAGACGGTCGTCCGGGCGATCGTCGAAGAGGGTGGGGGGGCGGCAGACTACCGGGAATTGCTCGAAGCGGCCGCCAACTGAGCGAGCGGGGGAGACCGGCAGCCATGGTCGAATCACCGGAAGCCGTGGCTCCGGGCGTCCACCGGATCGACACCCTGCCCCTGCCGGCGGCCGTGTCGGTCTTCCTGATCGAGGCCGCCGACGGGTTCACCCTGGTCGATACCGGGGGCCGGGGTAGCCGGAATCGGATCGTCGCCGCCCTCGCCGCGCTCGGGGTCGCCCCGTCGATGCTGGCTCGCGTTTTCTTGACCCACCACCACATCGACCACACCGGCGGTCTGCCCGCGCTCCGCGCTTGGGCGCCGGGGGTGG
>JBBSNJ010000766.1:0-2280 GCA_038232775.1 Thermomicrobiales bacterium | reverse complement strand
GGGGCGGGGGCCGCCCCCCCCGGGCCGCTCGGCGGCCGCCGGACAGGAGGGCGATCCGGTCCCCCTCTTGGCCGGGGGCGTGGTAGCGGACGATCAGCTCCTCGCCGGCGGTGACGAGCCGGCGGTCGACGGCGACCAAGGGGGGCGGCGTCCCCGGCGTCAGGCGGAAGGTGGCGACGACGGCGCGGTGGTCGGAGGGCCAGGGGGTGATCGGGAGATCGACGTCGGGTCCGCCCGCTTCGCCGACGAGGCGGCTGTCGAGCGTGACCGCGTCGCCGGCGACCAGGATCCAGTCGATCCGGTCGAAGATCTCGTCGGGGCCGACGAAGGGGGGCGGGTAGCCAGGGGTCCAGGTCATGCCTGGGCGCGCGGTCGGGTCGGGGTGGACCTGGCGGTAGGCGTCGCGGAAGCCGGCCTCGGCGAGGGCGGCGCCGACCGGCCAGGCGACGGGGGCGGGGAGCTGGCGGGCGGCGACGGCGGCGGCGGTCCAGTCGAGGTGGGAGGGGGTGTTGAAGTCGCCGGTGAGGAGGACGGGGATGCCGGCGTCGACCAAGCCGGGGAGGGCGGTGAGGTGGGCGCCGAGGGCCGGCAGGCGGGTCTCCCGTTCGAGGGCGAGGACGGCGTCGGGGGCCAGCCCGTCGCGGAGTTCGTAGGGGCCGTAGGGGTCGGCCGGGAGGTGGACGTTGGCGACGGCGACGACGCGGCCGGGACTGGTTTCGACGAAGGTGTAGAGGCCGTCGGCGCCGGGTGGGTCGAGCAGCGGGTAGCGGGAGATGATCTGGAGCCGGCGATCGACGTAGGGCCAGCCGAGGGCGGCGGCGATCGCCTCGGCGTGGCCCTCGGCCTCCTGGAGGCCGACGACGTCGGCGTCGGCGGTGTTGATCGCCGCGACCACCGAGGCGAGATCGACCTGGACCCCGCCGAGCCAGACGTTGAAGGTCATCAGCCGCAGCTCGACCTCGGGCGCCGGCGCGGACCCGGCGGCGGGCGAGGCGAGCGGGGTCGCCTGGCCCCCGGCCCGCGCCGGCAGGCCGAGGTCGAGCGCGGGGAGGGTCGCCGCCACCAGCGCGAGGAGGACGAACCAGCGCTGCCATCTCGCCATCGGTGTCTCTCCTGCTCGGTCTTCGGCCGGCGCTTCGCCGCCCGGTCGCTCGAGTATCGAGGTCGGGAGGGGGCGAAGGGTTAAGCGGGGGTTGCGGTGGGGGGGGGGGGATTGTCCTGGCGTCATATGAACTCGGGTGGAGGATTCGGGTTCGTGGGGCGGCGCTCGCCCTCACCCCCGATCCCTCGCTCGCCGCGGCAGGCGAGGGGACCCCGGTCCCCGGCGGCGGGGCGAACCGGCCCTCATCACCCGAACTCTTGGGCCACACGAACTTCGGGTGAATCGTGGTGTCCGCGGCGCCGGCCCTCACCCCCCACCCCCTCTCCCGCTGCGGCAGGAGAGGGGGAGACGACGCCCCAGTGCTCAGCCGAAGTTGGTATCAGGGGGTAGCCGCCGTAGCCGAAACGACGGGGGCCCGTCCCACGAATCGAGCGGGGAATCCCCTCCGTGGGGGACTCGTGCGCCGTCGCGGACGGCGTGTTCGGCCGGTTCTTGGAGGCTCGGCAAGCACCGGAGCCGTATCATGCGGGCGGGACATCGTCTTCTCCACGGGTGGGTGGCGGCGGAGGGAGCGCGCGATGACGAACGAGATGGTCGACAGGTCGTCGGGGACGACCGAGGAGGCCGGGGGGCCGGTCGTGGCCGAGGGCGGAGGGGAGATGCGGGCGTTCGAGCCGGAGGATCTCGACGCCGCCGTCGCGTTCAGGCGGGCGATCGCCGACCCGACCGAGCGGGCGGTTCTCGACTTCCTGATCGACCATCCGGAGGAGCGGTTCGACGGGGCGGCCATCGTCCGGCGGCTCGGGCTGGCTGGGCACCGGGCGGTGGGGCGGGCCACGTTCGGGCTCGGCACCGTGGCCGCCGGGCTCGGGCGGCGGCGGCCGTGGCGGGAGGGGCAGCTCGGCTACCTGATGCCGGCCGCCCAGGCCGAGCTACTGCGGCGGGCGCGCGAACGGGTCGGGTGAGCCGGAATCCGGGTGTTCGCTGGCGGTTGCCGGAGAGACGCCCTCACCCCCGACCCCTCTCCCGTGCGCGGGAGAGGGGAGCGTGGTGGCGGCCCGCCGGGGGAACACCCACGATCCACCGGGATTCCGTAGCAACTGGATTCGGTGTGAGGGGCGGGCGGGCGGCGTTCAGGAGACTCGGAGGCGGGGGAGCATCTCGGCCGCGACTTGGCG
>JBBSNJ010000765.1:0-2288 GCA_038232775.1 Thermomicrobiales bacterium | reverse complement strand
GCGCCGCTGGTCGCCGCGATGTCCGCTCGGCCACCGTCGCCGGTCGCGTCGCCGCCGCCCTCCCTCTTCGCCGCGCCTCTGGTGCCGACGCGGTGGGTGTCGCTCTCGGCTTGACCGACCGGGC
Organism: Thermomicrobiales bacterium; assembly: GCA_038232775.1. Taxonomy (GTDB): domain Bacteria; phylum Chloroflexota; class Chloroflexia; order Thermomicrobiales; family UBA6265; genus JBBSNJ01. Next base: position 2,164 of record JBBSNJ010000765.1, on the reverse strand, counting down.
CGTCCTGAAAGTTGCTCTCGACGTCCTCGACGTACTGGCTCTCGGCGCCGCGCCAGCGGTCGCCCTGGACGTCCTGCCAGGCTTGCTCCGGGACCAACGTCATCGCTTCGTCGGCCGACTGGTAGGCTCCTTCCGCCACGTACTCGTTCAGCATCGTCCGCAGGGCGTCGTCGCGGCCGGCGAGGTGGGCCATCAGGTCGTCCTTGGTCACCCCGGCGCCCCAGTCCATCTCGTTCAGGTAGCCGCGGAGCAGCTCCTGCATCTCGCTCCCGTCCATCAAAACTCCTCCCGGTTGGACCCCTGGCGGCGGCATCCCGCCGCCGCCCCCGAGCGCCGCTGCCGGGGAGGGGTTTGCCTCCAGGCTCCTCAGTTGCCCCGATGGGACGATCTCGTTTGGCTCGACCAGGCTCCGAATGATGGCCTCCGTCCCCGAAGATCGGCCTTCTAAGGCATTGGGGGAGTGCGTCAACTTCCCGAGGGTGGCCCTCACCCCCGGCCCCTTTCCCCCTGTCCTGGGCGCGGGAACGGGGAGAACATCCTTCGTCCGAAAGCGTGACGGTTCCATCGAAGGCCACTGGACGGTCTCCGGGGGAAAGGAGCCGTTCCCTGTCTCAGACCGCCCCTCGTCCTCGGCGTAACCCCGCCCGTGTCTGCCCTCGGTGATAGGGGTCGACTTTGCCGCCTCCGCCGGAGGCGGTCGTTGCGCCGTCCGCGTCGAGCGCGGCACACTTGACCCAACCGAGAGGAGGTTCCCGCCTTGCACCCCTTCGTCCTCGACCCCGACCACCCGATCCAGGAGTCCGAGCTGAGCCGGGTCGTCATCACCGAGGAGGTCAAGCGCAACGGCCGCCGCCTCTTCCGCAAAGGCCATCGCCTGATCCGGGAGGACCTGCCGGGGCTGGCGACAATTGAGCGTCCGCTGCACGCCGTCCGGCTCGACCCCGAGGATGTCCACGAGGACGATGCCGGTCGCCGCCTGGCCCAGGCCGCGGCCGGCGAGAATCTGGAGATCCGCGGCCCCATCCAGAGCCGCTACAACCTCGTCGCCGCCGCCAAGGGACTGCTCCGGGTCGATGCCGAGGCGGTGATTGCGCTCAACCGGCTGCCGGGCCTCGCCCTCTTCACCCTCCAAGACCGGCTGCCGGTTCTCCCCGGCAAGATCGTCACCGGCGCCAAGGTCACCCCGGTCGCCGTGCCGGAGGCGACGATTCGGGAGGCCGAGGCGCTCGCCGGGCGGCGCCCGGTCGTCCGCGTCGAGGCGTTCCGCCCGCTGGTCGTCGGGGTCGTCACCACCGAGGGGCTGGAGGGGCGGGTGCGCGACCGGTTCCGGCAGACGGTCGAGCGCAAGGTCGGCTGGTACGGCGGCCGCGTCCTCCGCTTCGAGGACTTGGCGAACGAGCCCGCGGCCGTCGCCGCCGCGATCGAGCGGATGCTGGCCGAAGGGGTCGATCTGGTCCTGGCCGGCGGCGGCAACACAATCGACCCGCTCGATCCGACGCTGCTGGCGCTGCCGGCGGTCGGCGCCGAGATGGTCCGCTTCGGCGCCCCCGCCCACCCCGGCAGCATGTTCTGGCTCGCCTACCGGGGTGCTGTCCCGATCTTCAATTTGGCGTCCTGCTCGATGTACTCCCAGGCGACGGTCGCCGACCTGATCTTGCCCTGGATCATGGCCGGCGAGCGGGTCGCCGCCGACGACCTGGCGGCCCTCGGCTACGGCGGTCTGCTCGACCGCGGCATGGGGTTCCGCTTTCCCCCCTACGACCAGGACGCGGCCGACGACGAAGGCGACGGTTAGGGCGGGCCGAGGCTCAACTGCCCCCCGTCCCGCGCAAGGGACGACGCGTGCGTCGCCTGTCGGCCGCCGGACCGGGCGACTGGCGCGTCACTCCCACCGGGTGCACGTCGGGACGCACCACCAGGGCGGGTTAACGAAACCCAGTCCGTTCGCCCCCGGCGCCCTGCTGTGTGGGTGCATCGGGAGCTCACGGCGCTCGACGATCCTCCTCCAGCGGCGCGACGTCTCGCCGGCCCGCGCCTCGCCGCCCAGTGTGCCGCGAGCGCTCGAACGGACCCTCCCGGCCGGCCTGGCGCCAGGCGACGGCGGCGACCCTAGGATGCCGATGGCACGCGGTTTGCCTCGCCCCGCTACCAAAATGCCACGCTG
>JBBSNJ010000764.1:0-2291 GCA_038232775.1 Thermomicrobiales bacterium | reverse complement strand
CGCCGGTCGCCGTCGCCCTACCCAACCTTCGGGAGCAACGCTCCACCCCCACCGTGGGGGACGGCGGCCGTCGTGGCCGCCGGGGACCCGACGCGAACGAGCCGGCGATGCCGCCGGTGACGAATCGAGGAGGAGACGCGACGATGGCGGATATGCGGGCGATGCGGCTCTATTCGGACCTGGTGGCCGGGCGGATCGACCGCCGCGCCTTCGTCCAGCGGGCGATGGCGATGGGGCTCTCCTTGGGCGTCGCCGGGCAGATGCTGCGGGCGGCACCGGCGCGGGCGCAGGACAGCACTCCCCCGGCCGGCGGGGCCAGCGAGCCGCCGGTGGTGGCGCAGCCGGGCAGCGGCGACCCGGCCTGGGCCGGCAAGGAGCTGACGGTCCAGTGCATCGACGACTCGGTCCGGATCCCGTGGGAGGAGGTCCGCGGCGAGTTCGAGGCGGCCACCGGCGCGACGGTGACGATCGTCGCCGACCCGATCGGCGAGGCGTTCCCCCGCCTGCTGCAGGACGCCGCCACCCAGAGCAACCGGTTCGACGCGGCGATGATCGGCATGTGGTGGCTCGGCGAGCTCGTCGCCGGCGAGTACATCATGCCCTACGACGAGTTCTACGACGACACCAGCGGCAAGTTCCCCCAGTTCAACTTCGAGGATGAGCTGCCGGGGATGCAGGCGCTCCGGACGTACGCCGGCAAGAAGTACGTCGTCCCCTACGACGCCGACGGCCAGTGCCTCTACTACCGGCGCGACCTGCTCCAAGACCCGACCCACATGCAGGCGTTCGAGGCCGAGTACGGCAAGCCGCTCGCCGTGCCCCAGACGTGGGAGGACCTCCGCGACATCGCCCGCTACTTCACCGGCAAGCCGACCGGCGGCGACAACCCGGACGGCAACGGCCACGGCATCTCGATGCACCTCAAGGTCGGCGGCCAGGGGATGTTCCACTTCATGTCCCTCTCCGCCCCCTTCGTCATCGGCCCGGAGAACCCCAACCTCTACTGGTTCGACCCCGAGAACATGGACCCGCTCGTCCAGAGCGAGGGCCACCGGCGGGCGATGGAGCTCTACCTCGAGCTGGTCCAGTACGGCCCGCAGGCGATGGCCGGTTGGGCGCTGGGCGAGGCGTGGGACTACTTCCTCCGCGGCAACGCCGTCTTCACCTATTCGTGGGGCGACGTCGCGGCGCTGGCGGTCGAGCGCGACTCGGTCGTCAAGGGGAACGTCGGCACCGTCCAACTCCCGGGGACGATGGCCTACGTCAACCCGAAGACGGGCGAGGAGTACCCGACTGAAGCGCCGAATATCGTCGGCAACACGACCGGCGGCTCCTGGGCCGGGGTCATCCTGGCCGCCTCCGAGAACCCCGACCTCGCCTACTACTGGCTGGCCCTGATGGCGACCGAGCCGAAGCAGCAGTTCTACGCCGCCCGCGGCACCGACGGCGTCGACCCCGGCCGCCTCTCCCAGATCCCGCCCTCGGTCGTGCCGGAGGGCACCGGCAACATCGAGGACTACCTGGCCCAGGGTTGGGTGGCCGAGGACGCCGCCGAGTACGTCCAGGCCTACTACAACAACTACCAGAACCCCCTCCAGTTGCCCTTCCTCCGCATCCCCGGCACGTTCGACTACTGGACCCAGATGGACGTCCGTCTCTCCGAGGCGCTGACCTCTGGCACCAGCCCGGAGGAGGCGCTCGAGCAGTTGGCGCAGGACTTCCGCGAGATCAACGACCGCCTCGGCGTCGAGGAGCAGCTCGAGATCTACCGCAACTCGATCGGGGTGACGGGCGACACCGAGGTCGGCAGCTAACCCCCGGCAGCGCGACCCCGGCTGGCGGTGGGCGCGCGATCAGCCTTCGCCAGCCGGGATCGCCCGTCGATCATCGCGGGCACCTCGGCGCCCGAACCGGGCCCCCCGCTCGCCCTCTCCCGTGATCGGGAGTGGGCGAGCGGACCGCGTCCCCACCAGAGCGAAACCCCTTCACCGAAGCCACCTTCCCGGCGCTCACAGTCGGACCTCGGCGCGCGCTCGCCCGGTAGCGGCCGACTGGGGCCGCGTTGCTCGCGGCAGAGGCAAGGGCCGCCAGGGGCGCCCCCCGAGTGGCGGTGGCGCCCGCGACGGCGTCTCCCGCCCTTCGGGAGCGGGGAGCGGGGGCGAGGGCCGGTCCCCCCTTGCGCCGATGGCGCCGGGGGTTGGATGATTCCGGCCCCGGCCGCTGACCGCCACGTCCCCCAGCCGTCCCCTCCATCCGGCTCAAGCGTCGAGGAGAGACCATGGCCCAGATCG
>JBBSNJ010000763.1:0-2296 GCA_038232775.1 Thermomicrobiales bacterium | reverse complement strand
TAGCAGCAGTAGAGGCAACGGCCCTTGGGGCGCCAGGCAGGAGGGCCGTCACTCTTCGGGCTCGAGGAGTGGTGGCGTCCGTTGTCGGCCTGTTGCCGACCTGCGCGGCGACCAGCGCTCCGACCAACCAGGCGCCGACTCTGGGTCCGGCGATCGCGGGAGAAGCCCCAGTTGCGCTGGTGCCGCTTCCCCAGGCGGGTAGGCACCTGGTGGACACCCGCGCGGAGGACGCCAGAAGGATCGACCAACTCGCCGAACGCGGCGGCCGCCGCCGCCCCGACCGCCGCCCGCGGCGCTGCCGGTCCGTGGCGCCGCCGCCGCGCTACTTTGCCCGCCGCTTGCGCTCCCCCCGGCCATCCGCTAAGGTCGCCCGACCGGCGGAGCGGAGCGGTCGGCGCAGGCGAGGGCGGCATGACCAGCAGAGACTATCGCGCCATCAGCTTCTGGCTCGAGACGTGCGGCGACGACCTCACCCCGCGGCTCCCCCTCGACGGCTCGATCGACGTCGATGTCGCGATCCTCGGCGCCGGCTTCACCGGCCTCTGGACCGCCTACCACCTCTTGGAGCGCGACCCCTCCCTCAACGTCGCGGTCGTCGAGGCCGAGATCGTCGGCTTCGGCGCCTCCGGCCGCAACGGCGGCTGGTGCTTCGCCGGCTTCCCCGTCTCCCCCGCCGCCCTCCAGGCCGGCTACGGTAACGAGACCGCCCGCGCTGTCTCCCGCGCCATGTACGCCTCGGTCGACGACGTCGGCCGCGTCTGCCAGCGAGAAGGGATCGACGCCCACTTCGCCAAAGGGGGCGAGCTCGAGATCGCCCGCGCCCCCTACGACCTGCCCAAGCTGGAGGAGCGCTTCGAGGAGTTCCGGGCGATCGGCCTCGGCGCCCACAACGCCCTCCTAGACCGCGACCAGACCGCCGCCCGGCTGCGGGTCGCCGGCGCCGTCGGCGCTTTCTGTAACGAGGAGGGCGCGGCCGTCCAGCCGGCCGGCCTCGCCCGCGGTCTGGCCCGCGCCGTCGAGCGCCGCGGCGGCCGCATCTTCGAGCGGACCCCCGTCACCGATTTCGTCCCCGGCCGCCGCCCGAAGCTGCTGACCGCGCGGGGCGAGGTCGCCGCCCGCGCAATCGTCCTCGCCGGCGAGGCCTACCTGTCGCGGCTGCCGAAGCTGCGACGCCAGATCATCCCCCTCACCTCCCACATCGTCCTCACCGAGCCGCTGCCGCCCGACCTCTGGCGGGAGATCGGCTGGGAGCGGCGCGAGGTCGTCGGCGGCTTCGGCACCCAGGGCGGCTACCTGCAGCGCACCGCCGATGGCCGCATCCTCTTCGGTGCCTACCGCGCCCGGTACCCCTTCCGCTCCCGGATCGGCGACCACCTCGACCGCAACGAGCCGATCTTCGCCCACGCCCGCCGCGCCGCCCGCGCCTGGTTCCCGGCGCTCGAGCGGGAAGGGGTCCGCTTCAGCCACGCCTGGGGCGGCGTCTTCGGCGTCCCCCGCGACCAGATGCCGGTGATGACCTACGACCCCCGCTCCGGGGTCGCCACCGGCCGCGGCTACACGGGCGAGGGGGTGGCGACCGCCAACCTCTCCGGCCGCACCCTGGCCGATCTGATCACCGGCGCCGACTCCGAGCTGGTCCACCTGCCGATGGCCCGCCACCGGCCCCGCGCCTGGGAGCCGGAGCCGCTGCGCTGGGCTGGCGTCACGTTCGTCCGCCACGGGCGCCAGAAGCTGCTGGAGGAGGTCGAGCGCACCGGCCGCTACCCGGAGCGGCCGTCGCTGGCGCAGCGGCTGTTCGACTTCTGAACGGGAGACCGGGTCCGGGATCGGAGCGAGAGGGGGAGAGGGCGATGGCGACGACGACGGGGCTGGGCGCGCTGGCGGTGACGCCGGACGAGGCGGCGGCGATGGCGCTGGAGGATTGGGGGGAGATCCCGAGCGCGGTCGGCGCGACGGTCCGCAACCGGGGCCGCGTCACCTGGAGCGAGGGGCCGATCGAGGTCGGCGTCTGGGAGTGCGACGCCGGTCGCTTCCGGGCCGCGTTCGCGGACCGGGGCGAGGTCTTCCAGGTCGTTTCGGGGCGGATGACCTGCACCGGCGACGACGGCGCGACGATCGAGGCGGCCCCCGGCTCGGCCTGCACCTTCCCCCCCGGCTGGACGGGGGAGTGGCGCGTCGACGAGCCGCTGCGCAAGATCTACTGCGAGTTCAAGACGGGGTGACCGCCACCTGCTTCCGGACGCGACGCGCTTCGACGAACGTCGGTTGAACTGTTCCACTTTTGGATGCTGGGTAT
>JBBSNJ010000762.1:0-2298 GCA_038232775.1 Thermomicrobiales bacterium | reverse complement strand
CGCCACCCCCGCCATGCGCGCCCCCATGGACGACCCCGCCCAAGTAAAACTCTTCGTCTTCACCGTCCAATCCCTGCTCAAGCCGGAGACCAAAGCCGGCCGCAAGACCCACAAGTTCCAGGAAGGTCTCGGCCAAGCCTTCTACGCCCACCTCCAGGGGCTCGCCGACCTCGTCGTCTTCGCCGACGAGCACCACGCCTACTACGGCGCCGCCTTCTCCAAGGCGATCCGCGACCTCCGCCCCCGCGTCCTCCTCGGTCTCACCGCCACCCCCCACAAGCAGACCCCGCCCGACCAGATCATCTACCGCTACCCGCTCGCCGCCGCCATCGCCGACCACCTGGTGAAAACCCCCGTCCTCGTCGGCCGCAAGGACGACCGCAGCGACCCCCGCACCAAACTCCTCGACGGTCTCCGCCTGCTCGACCTCAAGGAGCGGACGATCGCCCGCTGGCTCGCCACCGAGGGCGCCGCCGCCGGCGCCGCCCCGATCACCCCGATCATGCTCGTCATCGCCCCCACGATCGCCGAAGCCGAAGAGATCGAGGGCATCCTCGCCGACCCCGACTTCGCCGATGGCCGCTACGCCGACGCCGTCCTCACCGTCCACTCCAACGCCCCCGACGAGGCCCTCGCCCAGCTCGACAAGCTGGAGGACCCGGACAACCCCTACCGCGTCGTCGTCTCCGTCGGCATGCTCAAGGAAGGCTGGGACGTCAAAAGCGTCTACGTCATCGCCTCCCTCCGCGCCTCCGTCTCCGAGATCCTGACCGAGCAGACCCTCGGCCGCGGCCTCCGCCTCCCCTTCGGCCGCTACACCGGCATCGAGCTGCTCGACACCTTGGAGGTCCTCGGCCACGAGCGCTACGAGGACCTGCTCAAGAAGGCCGGCGCCCTCAACGAGGCCTTCATCGACCACCGCACCCGCGCCATCCTCCGCCGCAACGCCGCCGGCGAACTCGTCCCCGTCACCGAGACGACCCCCGTCGCCCTCCCGCTCGCCCCGGCGACCGAGGGCGCACCCGACGACCCAGGGGTCGAGGCGGCCGTCCGCGGCGCCGGGGCCACGGTCGCCAGCCTCGAAGATCAGACCACCAAGGGCGAAGCGCAGCTCGCCGGCCTCCAGTCCCAGCTCGCCCCCCGCCCCGACCTCCCCCCGCTCCGCGTCCCTAAGCTCAAGATGTCCAACATCCGAAGCGATTTCTCCCTCGCCGACATCATCGACTTCCAACCCTTCCGCCGCCTCGGCGAGAGCATCGCCGCCGACCCTTCCGGCTCCCTCCGCCGCACCACCCTCGGCGCCCGGATCGTCACCGGCCCCGACGGCCAGCGCCAGACCGAGCTCCTCCCCAATCGGGCGATCGACCGCGTCGCCTCGCCCGCCTCCCCCGTCCCCCTCGCCGCCACCCGCCAGCGCCTGATCGACCACGTCCTCGCCGCCGAGTTCGTCCCCGCCCGCGCCAACCAAATCCGCCCCGCCGCCGAGATCGTCGACCACTTCCTGCGCGGCCTCGGCGACCAAGCCGCGACCATCCTCAGCAGCTTCGAGACGCGGGCGGAAGGCCGCCTCCTCGACCTCCTCAACGCCGAGCAGCGCCAGGTCGCCGCCAACCCGAGCTACGACAACGTCGTCGAACTGGTCGACTTCGCCAAGACGCGCCCCGGCCGCGCCGAGACCAGCGCCGACCGCTACGGCCCCTTCAAGAAAGGCATCGGCTACGAGGGCTACCGCAAGTCCCTCTACGCCCAGGACTGGTTCGACTCCTCGACCGAGCGCGACGTCGCCAACCTGCTCGAAGACGAGGACGGGATCACCCTCTGGGTCCGCCTCCAGACCGGCGACCTCCCGATCCTCTGGACCGACGGCCGCGAGTACAACCCCGACTTCGCCGCCGTCGACGCCGACGGCAGCCACTGGCTGATCGAGGTCAAGATGGACAAGGAGATGACCAGCGCCGACGTCCAGGCCAAACGCGCCGCCGCCCGCCGCTGGGCCAACCACGTCAGCGCCGACCCCGCCGTCGCCACCCCCTGGCGCTACCTCCTCGCCGCCGAAGCCGACGTCAAGACCGCCAAAGGCTCCTGGCCCGCCCTCCAGGCCCTCGCCACCCGCTAATCCCACCTTCGGCCGACCACTGGGACACCGCCTCCCCGCTCCTGCCGCAGCGCGCGAGAGGGCTCGGGGGGAGGGCCAGCACCGCCAACCCCACGGTTGAGACGAAGCCCGGATGATACGGAATCCGGGTGCATCGTGGGGGTTCCCCCGGCGGTCCGCGACCACGCTCCCCTCTCCCGCGG
>JBBSNJ010000761.1:0-2299 GCA_038232775.1 Thermomicrobiales bacterium | reverse complement strand
CGCGACCGGAAGCGCCGGCCGCAGGACGGCCGGGTCTGCGGGGCGAAAGGAGAACGACTCCGCCGCGCCGGCCGCTTCCGCCGCTGGGGCATGCGCGGAGACGGCGAGCGGCGGCGCCTCGGTCGTCCAGTCCGCTCTTGGTCGTTCCGACTGCCACCGGGGGGACGACGCGCCACCCGAGCGGGCCCCGTCGTCTGCTTCCCGATCGACCCACGAGGGAGTGATGGGCTCGGTGTCGGGAGTGGGCGTTGAAGGGCGGGCCATGGACGGGCGACCGCGGACCCCCGGCTCCGGCAGCGGCGGGAGTGGCGGCAAGTCCGCGCGGGCTCCGGGCCGTCCGTGCCCCGTCGCCGCCGGCGGAAGCGGTCGGGCGCCGCTCCCGGCCAGCATCGCAATCAGTTGACCGATGGCCTGTTTACCGTCGCGCATCCAGAGCGCGACCGTCTCCGGCTCGGTGAAGATGCTCGCCCCGGGGGCCGCGATTGACAGCAGGAGCGTCCCGTCCGGGAGCAGCCGGGGTACCGGCCGCAGCCACGTGCGCGGGACCTCGAGCGCGATGCTCCCCCCCCGCACGAAGGCGAGCCGACGGTGGGTGACGACCATCCGGGCCGCAAGGTCGACGTCGTCTCCGACCAGGAGCACTTGCCCTTCCCAAACGATCCCATCGGCTTGAAGTGTCCGCCACTCGGCGCCGCGGGGGCGCCCGACCGTCGGACCCAGTCCGTCGCTCGAGCGGCCATCTTCCCCGATGCCCATCCCACCCTCCCTCGGCGCCCCGTGGCCGCTCAGCCTGGGACCACCAGCACCGCATTCGCCCCGCCGGGCACGGCGGCGATCGAGCGTCGACAGGTCGATAGGTCCGCGGGAGGGCAATGCGGGAGACGGCCGAAGCAGGCCAGGACGCCGGACACTCGCCGCTTGTCGTTCGCGACGTACGTTCAGCCTAGCATACTGAAGCGACCCAAGAAAGATGTGCCGAAATGTCAAAAGAGCGATGATATCCGTGACATGCGACGCTACCGGCTGAAGTAGCGTGGGGGGCGAGACCTGGTAGTCGGCGGTGGCACCGCGGCGGCGGACCTGGCCCCGACTGCCGCGAGGAACGAGCACCTACCCACGCGCTCCCGTGCCCCGTCTTTGCGGCCCTGGTCGCCCTCGTGGGGGGGGAGCGAGAGCCGAACGGACCGTTCGTCGCTTCCAGGAAGAATGGACGAAGGTGATCACGACCGCGCCGCACCGATTCAGCGGGACGAAGGGGAGAACGGGCCGCGTCGTCGGCTGGCTAACACGCGGTACCATGTTCCTCGATGGGAGGGGTGCCGATGGGGGCGACAGACGCGGCAGTTGGCGGTGGCGCAGAATTATCCGCCTACTCGGTGCCGGTCGACGGCGCCGGCGTCCGCGCCATCTCCCCGACCGACGTCTCCCAGTTCATCCGCCTCGACCAATGCCGGCGCTACCTCCGACTCCGCCTCCACGAGCGGGTCGCCGGTCGCGACTTCCTTCGGGACGAGGGGGTCGCCCCTCAGGCCATCTCCCCCCTGCTCAGCCGCGCCGGCGCCGGCTTCGAGGCGGAGGTCGTCGCCGCCGTCGCCGCCCGTCACCGAGCTCTCGACTTCGCCGCCGGGAAGGACCCGGCCGCCCGCGGCGACGACAACGCGGAGGTCGCCGCCGCCGCTCGCGATCTGCCGGCGGGGGACAGCCTCGTCCTCGTCCAACCGCGTTTGGTCGTCGACCTGGCCGGTTGGCGCATCCGCGGCGACGCCGATCTCGTCCACCTCGCGCGGGATGCGGGCGGCGACCTCCGAGCCCTGATCGTCGACGCCAAAAGCTCGACCGCGGCCAAGGTCGAGCACCGGCTCCAGGTGGCCTTCTACCACGAGCTGCTGGCCGCCCTCCTGGCCGAACACGACGTCCCCTGCACCCGGATCGAGACCGGCATCCTCTACCGCCCCGCCCCCGATCCGACGATCAGCCGCGAGGACGCCGCGACGCTGGCCCGCCGCGCCACCGAAGGCGCCTCCGCCCGCGACCGACTCGGCGTCCCCGACGCCCTGCTCGAGGTCGTCGCCGACGCTGACGGCTACCGCGGCGCCGTCCGCGACCTCGTCACCGGCGAGACCTCCGTCGCCCGCCGCGCCGCCGAGGCACCGTTCGAAGAGATCCCCTTCCATCTGACCTACAAGTGCGACGGCTGCCTCTACACCGAGTTCTGCATGAAGCGCGCGGCGGAGCGGGACGATCTCTCCCTCCTCCCCTTCCTGCGAGAACCGGACAAGGCCGCCCTCCACCGCCTCGG
>JBBSNJ010000760.1:0-2305 GCA_038232775.1 Thermomicrobiales bacterium | reverse complement strand
TGCACTATAGCGCGGAAGCGCTGGACCGGCAAGGGAGGGCATCGGTCGGACGCCGCTCGCGCCCCCTCCGGCGACCGCCTCGAAGAACGGCCCCCGAGCGGGCGGTTGGGCGCCAGACGGAGTTCGGACGATTGCCGCCGCTTCCCGGCGATCGGGTGTCGCGTCCCGAGCCCCGCTCCGCCTCGGTGCCTCGGGTTGGAGCGGGACAGGGGGACGGGGCCAAAGAGACCACGCCCCCCGCGGGTTCGGGTCGAGGGAGGTGATGGCAACGCGGCGCTGACGGAGCCGGCGCGGCCGGCGTGACCGCGGGTCGGGACGAGGGCCGGCGCTGCCGCCGCGGTGATCGGCCGCGGTCGTCAGCCGAGGGGGAGGCCGTCCTGGACCGGGAGCTCGCGCACCGCGGCGGGCGGTGTGGCGGTCGCGCGCCGCCGCTTCCACCAGCCGAGACCGAGACCGCCGAGGAGGAGGCCGCCGCTGATCGCCAGCAGCAGCCAGACGGAGCCGGGGGCGTGGCGCCCGAGGTAGACGTAGAGAAAGGCCTGGGGGGCGGTACCGGCGACCGTGGCGGCGATGAACGGGGGGAAGGCGATCCCGGTCAGCCCGGCGGCGTAGGAGACGCCGTCGAAGCCGACTCCCGGCACCAGCCGCGTCAGGAGGACGCCGAGGGTGCCCCAGCGGGCGAACCAGCGGTCGGCCGTCGCCAGCCCGAAGCGGCCAACCAGGGCCTCGACCGGGGCGCGACCGAGGGCACGGGCGAGCCAGAAGCAGACGGCCGCGGCCAGCGTTTGGCCGATCAGGCTCAGGCCCCAGCCCCACCAGAGGCCGAAGGCGAGCCCATTGGCGAAGACGATCAGGAAGTGGGGGAAGGGGGCGGCCAGGGCCTGGGCCACCATCAGACCGAGCGACGCCGCCGGCGCCCAGTAGCCGAAGCCACGCAGGTAGTCGCGGACGGCGTCGGCGTCGCCCGAGGCGAGGACGCCACCGGCCCGGCCGATCTCGGCCCGAAAGGCGGGCGACGTCGCGTAGGCGAGCGCCAGCCCGCCGGCGACCGCGAGCAGCAGCGCGAGCGACGCCCGCCGGATCGTCCGTGGGTCGGGGTGGAGCGGCGGTGGCGTCCCCGACGGGTTCTGCTCGGTGGCCATCGGGATCCCTAGGTGGACGGTGGGCGACCGGGACCGAGGCGCGGCGCGGTCCCGTCGGACGAAGGGCACTCGCTCGCCCCGACCACCGGTCGGGATGCGGGCGAAGCGGCGACGACCATCGTGACCGGAACCCCGGTCTCGGTGGTTAACGTCGTCTGTCGAGCGGAGGGTACCGGCGCCGGCACTGGTCCCTTCGGGCCGGCGCCCATCGGCGCTCGCGGGGAGAGCCCGTCCGCCCGGCCGCCACCCCTGCCGTGGCCGGTCCGGGGGAGACGTCGCGTCGGCCGCCGGCGACGAAGCGGGCGCTCGCTCGCCGCGCTGGCGGATGCAGACGGCGCTGACCGGGTATCGGGAGCGGGAAGCAGCCGACGAGCGGCTGAGACGGAATCCGGGTGAAGGCTTTCCCTCCCCGCCAGAGGCCCTCACCCCCGGCCCCGCTCCCGGTGCGCGGGACTGGGGCAAGGGGGAGCGTGGTCGCGGACCGCCGGGGGAACACTCACGATTCACCCCGATTCCGCATCAGGCGCGAGGGCGAAGGAGCGCCGGGAGTGACGCCTCCCCCGTTTCTTCAGGATCGTCGCTGGCCCGTCCTCCCGTCGTCGATCCTTGCGCGGGCTCGGGGTCGGGCTCGGCGGCGGTGCAGCCGGAGCGGCGGTGGCGGGCAGGTGGCGGTCCGCCCTCCCGTCGTTGTCCAGGCGCCGGGTTGGTTCCCACACGTAGTCATTAATGAGAGGAGAACGATCCGTAATCTCCGTAGGGGTTGGGGACAAGGTGGATAACCGCCCGGATCGGCATCGTCGCGCTGATTCTTTCCCTGGAGAGACGGTGGACGGGTCGTCCACCAATCCCCAGCGCGGGTCGGCGACGGCCGCATGGCGGCTGTGCCAATCCACGCACAGCTCCCCGGAGGCCACCGGCTTTCCCCGGCCTATCCCCGCCCGCTCGCGGGTTTTCCGCAGGGTTGTCCCCACCGCCAACGGGTTATCCACCGGAGGGCGCGGGTTATCCACAGATGTCCGTTCACTGTATGCCGCGCTGTCACCGAGCGGGTCGTCGGCGGCGGGAGTCGTCGGCGGGGGCACCGGCCGCGATTCGGTCGTTTCGAGAATCTGATCGCTCCCGCCGACCTCGGAGATATGACGAGATTTTTACAACTTCGGGCC
>JBBSNJ010000759.1:0-2307 GCA_038232775.1 Thermomicrobiales bacterium | reverse complement strand
TCCAAGCGCTGACCACGATCAACGCCGGCAGCGCCGCGTCCGGGTTCGCCAGCAGCGAGCGCTCCCCCGCGATCCCGACCGCGGCCAGGATCGCGTGGAACGCGCCGAACTGGCTGTCGAGCAGCCACCGCCAGGTGTAGGCGACGACGATCGTCGGCGTCACCCACGGCAGCAGCAGGACCCCGGTCATCACCCCCGTCACCCACGACCGCCGGTTGAGCAGCAGCGCCAGCGGCAGCCCGACCGCGTACTCGATCGCGACCGTCCCCACCGTCCAGACCACCGTTCGTCCCAGACTGGCCCAGAACAGGTCGTCCCCGACCAGCCGGCGGTACCCGGCCAACCCGTCGAACACCGGCGTCGGGTTCTGGAGCAGATACCAGTCGGTCAAGCTCAACCAGAACTGGTAGAGGATCGGGTAGACGCTCACCGCCGCCACGATCAGCAGCGCCGGCGCGATGAAGGCGTACCCCGCCCACCGCCGCCTGGCCAGCCACCCGGAGCGAGGTCGAGCGCGGCCGATCGAGGCCCGATTGCGCGCAGAGAGGGCCATGATCCGACACCTCGGACGAAGGTCGAGCCGCCGGTCCCCACCCAGACCGCCGGCCGAACACGCGGGGCTCCCCACTCCCACCCGTCGGGGGTGGGGCGGGAGCGCGCTGGCCCCCACGCTGCCGCGCCTAGGGCAGCGCGCTCAGGCCCAGAGGCCAGCCCCCTCGCCCCCGCACCGGGCGAAGGGGCCGGGAGGTGAGGGGTTCCCCCCTTCGCGAGCGCGTCAAGACCGAGTCGATCCGCTCGCAGAGCGCGACCGTCGCCTCATCGACCGTCGCCTCTCCCAGCATCACGCTCTGGACCGCCGTCTGCACCGCGTCCACCTCCAGCGCCCCCATCTGCGGGATCTCGGGATCGGGGTACTGGTACGGGTAGGCGAACTCCAACTGCTCGGCGAACACGTTCCACGGCTCCGTGTTCCACGGCTCGCTGTCCGCCAGCGACCGCCGCCCCGGCGGCAGCGAGCTCGCCGCCGCGAGCTGCGAGAGGGAGCCGTCCGGGTCGGTCGCGAACCGGATCCAGCGGAACGCCGCGTCCTTGTTCTCCGAGCTTTCCCAGAGCACCAGCGGCCAGCCTCCCAGGAACCCGAAGCGACCGGCCGGACCCTGCGGCACGTAGGCGAGCCCGACCTGATCCAGCCACTCCGGCTCGGCCTCGAGCAGCGCCCGATAGAACCCCGGCCCCTCGATGAACATCGCCAAGTTGCCTTGGAGAAAGATCTCCTGCAGCTGTTCGTTGCCGTAGGTCGGCGTGTCCGGCGGCGAGACTCGCTGGTCGGTGTAGAGTCCGGCGTAGTAGCCCAGTGCCTCCCGGAACTCCGGCGAGTCGAAGCCGCAGAGCCCCCCGTCGTTCAGGAAGCGGGCGCCGTAGCCGAGGTAGACCGACATGAAGGTCTGGATCGTCGAGTACTCGATCCCGCCCGGGATGCCGAAGCCGTAGACCCCGTCCGTGGTCATCGCCGTCGCGAACTCTCGGGCCTGCTCCCAGGTGTCCGGCGGCTCGGTGCCGATCCCGGCCTGCTCCATCAGATCCCGCCGGTAGTAGAGGACCCGCGTCTCCTCCGCCACCGGCGAACCCCACCAGTCGCCGTTCAGTTGGTAATAGAGCGCGTCGCCCGGCCAGATGTCCTCCGTAATGTCCCGCCCGATCTCCTCCGACCAGGCCGCGAAGTAGGGCGTCAGCGGCTCGAGCGCCCCCAGCGCCTGGAACTGGGCGACCACGTTGTTGCCGAGCATCGAGACGTCCGGCAGCGCGCCGGTCGTCAGCCCGGTCGTCAGCTTCTGCTGCTGGTCCGCCCAGGGGACGATCTCCATGTTGACCGTCACGTCCGGGTTCTGGGTCTCGAACTCGGCGATCGCGGCCTCGTAGGCCTCGATCACGAACGGCTCGGTGCTGAACTGCCAGAACGTGACCGTCACCGGCTCCTGCCCGCGGACCGGCGCCGGCACCCCCGCCGCCAGCACCAGCGGCGCCGCCAGCATCCCCTTGGCAACCCTCCGCCGCGAAACCGTCGACATCGCCATGCTCCGAACTCTCTCAGCGCTCCGCATAACCAACTCCTCCGTTGGCGACCACCACTCCGCGAACCCCCGTTGGCCCGGGACCGAGGTCGGCGACCCTCAATCAGTGGGACGATGACTGCTGCGGCACCACCTCCCTTCCGAAGTCGTGAGTCGTTGGGGAGACGATGGTGGGCGTCTGCGGAATGGGGGACCGCCCGCACTGCGAACGACGAACGGCCGCGACCTCAGGCCG
>JBBSNJ010000758.1:0-2326 GCA_038232775.1 Thermomicrobiales bacterium | reverse complement strand
TCGGAGTTCGTCGAGATGTTCGTCGGCGTCGGCGCCAGCCGTGTCCGCGACTTGTTCGACAAGGCCAAGCAGCACGCCCCGGCGATCATCTTCGTCGACGAGCTCGACGCCGTCGGCCGCCAGCGCTTCGCCGGTCTCGGCGGCTCCAACGACGAGCGGGAGCAGACCCTCAACCAGCTCCTGGTCGAGATGGACGGCTTCGAGACCAACCAAGAAGTGATCATCATGGCCGCCACCAACCGGCCGGACGTGCTCGACCCCGCCCTTCTCCGCCCCGGCCGCTTCGACCGTCAGGTCACCGTCGGGCTCCCCGACCGCAGCGGCCGCGAGGCGATCATCAACATCCACACCCGCGGCCTCCCCCTCTCGCCCGACGTCGACAAGGCGTCCCTCGCCCGCGGCACCACCGGCTTCTCCGGCGCCGACCTCAGCAACTTGGTCAACGAGGCGGCGCTGACCGCCGCTCGCCGCAATCGCAAGGAGATCACCCCGGACGACTTCGAAGAGGCGCTCGACAAGATCCTCCTCGGGACGACCCGCACCGGCCTGATGAACCCGAAGGAGCGCGAGGTCGTTGCCTACCACGAGGCCGGGCACGCGCTCGTCGCTCACTTCACCCCCGGCGCCGACCCGATCCGCAAGGTCAGCATCGTCCCCCGCGGCCGGGCGCTCGGCGTCACCGTCCAGATGCCCGAGGAGGACCGCCACAACTACAGCCGCACCTACCTGCTCGGCCGGATCGCCATGCTGCTCGGCGGCCGCGCTGCCGAGATGGTCGTCTACGACGAGGTCACGACCGGCGCCGAGAACGATCTCAAGGAAGCCACCAGTCTGACGCGCCGGATGGTCGGCCTCTGGGGCATGAGCGACGACATCGGCCCCGTCTACCTCGGTACCGGTGAAGAGCACGTCTTCCTCGGCCGCGAGATCACCCAAGACAAGGCTTTCTCCGACGCCACCTCCGAGCGCCTCGACACCGCCGTCCGCGAGACGGTCGAGGCGGGTCTCCAGCGCGCGCTCGAACTCAACCGCCGCTTCCGGCCGCAGCTCGACGCACTAGTCGCCGCCCTCCTCGAGAAGGAGACGCTCGACGCGAAGGAAGTGACGGCCGTCTTCGGCCCCGCCACCCCGATGGACACCGAAGCCGGCATCGTGCCCAAGCAGCAGGCCACGGTCGACGCCGTCGGTAGCCTTGCCCCGGCCCAGACTAACTAGTACGGGATCGGGGTGATTAGCGTCCCTCACCCCCCACCCCTCTCCCGCTGCGGCAGGAGAGGGGAGCCGCTCGCTGATACCGGACGTTGGGAGGCTCCTCCCAAGAGTTCAGCCGTCCCTGCTCCTCGAGTCCTCTTTCCTGGCCCGCGCCCCTTTAGCGGCGCGGGCCAGGGAAGCGGGGCAACGCTCCCGCTCCTACCCCGCCGTGTGGACCGTCCCCACACTCCCGAGCCGCCGTCCCAACTCCGTGATCGCCTCCGCCAGGATCGCGACCGTGCGGTCGCACTCCTCCTCGGTGATGACCAGCGGCGGGCAGAGCTGCGTCGTCGGGTCGTTGCGGTCGTCGTTGCGCAGGATCAGGCCGCGCTCCCGCATCCGCTCCGTTAGCCAGGTCAGCAACGCCTTATCGTGGAACGTCGCCTTCGTCGCCCGGTCGGCCACCAACTCAACGCCGAGGAAGAGCCCGGCGCCCCGGATGTCGCCGACGTTGGGGTGCTCTCCCAGCGCCGCCTCCAACTCCCGTCGCAGGTAAGCGCCGAACCGCTGCGCCCGCCCCGGCAGGTCCTCTTCGAGCATGATGTCCAGGGTCGCCAGCGCCGCGGCGCAGGAGACCGGGTGCCCACCGAAGGTCAGCCCGTGTTGGAACCCCGCGCCGCGGGCGGCCGCGACCGGCGCCGGCAGTCCCGGCTCGGCCGCCGCCGAGAAAGCGTCGGCCACCTCCCGCCGGGCCAGCACCGCGCCGAGCGGCGCGTACGACGATGTGATTCCCTTCGCCGTCGTGATCACGTCCGGTTCGACCCCGAAGTAGGTCGAGCCAAACAGCTCCCCCAGCCGGCCAAAGCCGCAGATCACCTCGTCCATGATCATCAAGATCCCCGTCTCGTCGCAGAGCCGGCGGATCTTTTGGAAGTACTCCGTCGATCCAGGCGGGATGCAGCCGCCCGCATTCTGCACCGGCTCGGTGATGATCGCCGCCACCTGGTCAGGTCCTTCGAACTCCACCAGCCGCTCGATCTCGTCGTAGCAGACGAGGGTGCAGGCGCCCGCCTCGGCGCAGTAGGGGCAGCGGTAGCGGTGCGACATCGGGGCGTGGGGGGGGGGGGCCCCCCCC
>JBBSNJ010000757.1:0-2330 GCA_038232775.1 Thermomicrobiales bacterium | reverse complement strand
CGATCGCGTCGATGCTGAGCGAGGAGGTGTTCGAGGCCAAGACGGCGGCGGGGAAGCGGCCGGCCGCCTCGCCCAGCACCGCCACCTTGTCCGCCAGCCGCTCGTCGACCGACTCGACCACCAACTCGACCTCCCCGGCCACGTCGCTCAGCCGCTGATCGACCGAGAGCCGGCGCTCGGCCGCGGCCGCGGTCTCCGCCGGCGCCAACTCCAGGTCGACGGCGAGGCGGAAGGTCTCCCCGATCCGCTGCCGCGCCACCTCCGGCCGCCGGGCGACGACCGCCACCTCGTGGCCGCCGAGCGCGTACTCGCACCCGATCTGCGCCCCCATCAGTCCGGCCCCGACCACCGCGACGCGCACCCCGCCCCTCCTACCCTCGAACCGCGCCGAGCGTCAAGCCGCGGACGAAGTGCCGCTGGACCAGCAGCCCGAGGACGAAGACCGGGGCCGTCGCCACCACCGCCAGCGCGGACGCCTGCCCCCAGTTCGACCCCTGCGCCCCGGTGAAGCCGGCGATCGCGACCGGCAGGGTGACGGCGTTGGTCCGCGTGAAGACGACCGCGAAGAGGAACTCGGTCCAGCTGAAGATGAAGGCGAAGGTCGCCGTCGCGATCAGACCGGGCAGCGCCAGCGGCAGGGTCAAACGCCAGAAGACGCCCCAGCGGGAGCTGCCGTCGACCATCGCGCTCTCCTCGATCTCCACCGGCACTCCCTGGAAGTAGGAGCGCATCATCCAGATCACGTACGGCAGGTTGAACAGGGTGTAGAGCGCGATCAGCGCCGGGTGGGTGTCGATCCCGACCTCGGGCCACCGCTGCCCGACGTCGCGCAGCAGCAGGAAGAAGGGGATGACCAGCACCACCGGCGGCATCAGCCGCTGCGACAGGAGCCAGAACGCGAAGTGCCTGCCCCCGGTCTGGAACCGGGCCAGGCTGTAGGCGGCCAAGCTGCCGATCAGCATCGAGAGCAGGGTCGCGCTGCCGGCGATGATCGCGCTGTTGCGCAGCGCCGCCTCGCCCCGGCTCGCCATCACGTTCCGGAAGTGGAGCAGCGTCGGTTCGTTCGGGATCCAGATCGGCGGCCGGTGCATGTACTCGCCCGGCAGCTTGAACGCCGTCCCCACCACCCAGGCGATCGGGAAGAGGAAGAACGCCAGCGCCGCCAGCACGACCGCGTAGCGGAGCAGCCGGAGCAGCGCGGGGCGCGGCGTCGCCCTCCGGCCCGCCCGCCGCCCCACCGCCCCCGCGCCAGCCAGCGCCGCGGCGCCGCCGCTCCGGGCGCTCACGTCGCCTCCCCCCGCAGGAAGCGGCCGACGTAGAGCGTCGCCACCACCGAGAGCAGGATCAGCACCAGGTAGGAGACGGCCGAAGCGTAGCCCATCCGGAAGAACTTGAACCCGAGCTGGTAGACGTACCAGGAGACCGTCTCGGTCGACGTCCCCGGCCCGCCCTGGGTGAACATGTAGACGAGGTCGAAGATCTTGAAGGCATCCAGAGCCCGGAACAAAAGCGCGACTGCCACGATCGGGGCGATCCCCGGCAGCGAGATGTCGCGCAGCCCGTGCCACCACCCCGCCCCGTCGAGCGCCGCCGCTTCGTACAGCTCCGGATTGACCCCGGACAGCCCCGCCAGCAGGATCAGGAACATGAACGGCGTCCACTGCCAGAGGTCGGTGACCAGCATCGCGATCAGCGCGGTTTCCTTATGCGCCAGCCAGACGATCTCGATGTCGCGCCGCAGGATCGCGCCCAGCAGGTAGTTGACCGCCCCGTACTGGTTGTCCCAGAGCATCCGCCAAGTCAGGGCGACGACGATCGGGACCATCATCACCGGCAGCATCAGCAGCGGGATCACGAACCGCTTGCCCCGCAGCTCGCCCACCAGCAGCAGCGCCAGCCCGAGACCGAGCACGAACTGGAGGGCGACGCCGACCCCCACCAGCAGCCCCGTGTTCGCCAGCGCGCCCCAGATCCGCCCGTCGAGGAGCGCCTGGCGGAAGTTCGCCAGCCCGACGAACGGGTGCTCCTGGCTCTGCAGGTCCCACCGCCGGAAGGCGAGGACCAGGGAGTAGCCGAGCGGGTAGAGACCCAGCACCGCGATCAGGACGATCGCCGGCGCCGCCATCAACCACCCGTCGCGGCGCCTCCGAGCGGCCAACGCCAGCCCGGGACGTCGCTGAGCTGGCACGGCCGATGCCCGGACCGAGGTCGCCAAGGGCCGAATCCCTCCCTCCGTGCGGCGGGCGCGGGCCGCAGGGTACCGCTGGTGGGCCCCCCGCCGGCCGCCCCCCGGCTACTCGGAGGTGGCGCCCGTGAGCGCGGGGTAACGG
>JBBSNJ010000756.1:0-2335 GCA_038232775.1 Thermomicrobiales bacterium | reverse complement strand
GGGGCGATCGCGCTCTCGAGGGTGCCGACCGGCGGCGCGGGGGTGGTGGCGAGGGCGAGGTGCGGCTTGAGGGCGCCGAGCTCGGCCGCGATTCGGGTCAGCTCCTCCCGCCGGCGCTCGGGGGGATGGTCGCGGTAGGCGGCGAGGCGCGCTTCGACGGCGGCCAGGGCGGCGGCAGCCTGGTGGGTGGCCGCAAGGTCGCCGAGGCGGGCGACGCAGCCGCGGGCGGTCTTGTAGGCCATGCCGCCGCGGCAGCCGTCCCGCCACTCGCGGCGCAGCCACTCCAGGGCACGCTCGACTTGGTCGCCGGCCGGCGGCCGGTCTCCCTCGCTCGCGGTGGGGGTTCGACGTCTGGTCGCGGTCACGGGCGGCCGGGTCCGTTTCCGGAAGCGGATCGGGGGCGGGGTCGGCTGGGAAGCGGGTGGCGCGAAGTTTACCCTACCCCTCGGAGGTGGGGGAACCCATCGGCCCCGCGCCGGCGATTGGTCGGCGTTCGGCGCGTGCCCCAGGGGGGACGACGGCCTCACAGGGAAGACGTGCGTCCGGGAGGTCGCGCGGTCAAGCGGTGAGGTCGGCCGAATCGATGGCGGCCGCGAATAGGGGCGAATGGCAGCGACGTTCCTGCCCTCATCGCGCCACGAAATGGTCCGCCAACGGAGAGTGTGCCGGCGGCTGCACGGTCTGGCGTCTCGCCCTCGGGCCGCGATGCCGGAGCGGTGGTCCAGCCGGTCTCGGTGCAAGGGGCGGAGCCGCTTTCGCGCGGCGCGCTTGGAGGGCGCCGGCCCTGGTCCGGTGAGAGCGGTGCCGCCGGCCCCGCTCTTTTCGACGGTGACCGGTGACGCGGGTGTCTCCCCGGGTCGGAGAATCGGGCGTCTCTCGCGGAATCCGGCAGGACGAAGGCCCTGCCGGAGGTTAGACACTCTCCCCTCTCCCGTTAGCGCGAGAGGGGCCCAGGATGAGGGCCTCATGCGGAAGCCGGTTGCACCGTTCCGCGATCGGGTGTGGGAATGTCTCACCTCTCCCGCGCACGGGAGAGGGGTCGGGGTGAGGGCTGCTCTCCAGGAAGCGGCAGCGACTGCCAGGATTCTGTAGTGGACGGGGCGTGGCAGTGCCCACCCATCGGCCACGACGCCCCACTAGATCGGTCGGCGGGGACCCCAGAGTCGCCACTGGCGACCGCCGCCCGCGGTCGGCCGCGAGAGCCAGCGGCGGACCCCGACCAGCCGGGACGGGCGGGCGGTGGGGCGGCGGATAGGAACGGCGGGACCGGCCGGGCGACGGGCGGGGAAGAGCTTGCCCGCGGCGAGGAAGAGGGCGGCGGCCAGGATCAGGGCCAAGGGGAGGAGGCCGATCAGGCCGAACGGGAAGAACTCGCGGGATGCCGCCGGGGGGTCGGCATCGACGGCGACGGCGCGGCCTTCGCCGTCGAGCAGGAGCCAGACCCGGTCGTCCGGGGCGACGGCGGAGAAGCGGGCGGCGGTGCCGTCGCGGCGGACGACGGCCCCTTCGGCGACGGAGAAGGGGATCGGGTCGGCGCCCGGTGCCCCGTCGACGTCGACCGCGAGGCTGCCGTCGGCGACGCCGCGGACGGTGCCGGAGATTGGATGTGGCGGCGACGGGGCCGCCGGCCGGGCGGCGACGACGGGGAGGGCCGGCGTGGCGGTGGAGGCGGTGGTGACGGCGACGGCGGCGGTGGGGCTGGGGTCGGGGATCGCGGTCGGGGTGGCGACCGGGGTCGCGGTGGTGGTGGTAGACGTCGCGGCCGGACTCGCGGTCTGGTCGCCGGTTCCGGCCGTGGTCGTGGTCGTGGTCACGGCGGCGAGGGCGGGAGCGGTCGGACTGGCGAGGCGGCGGGCGCCAGCGCTGCCGTCCGGCCCGCCGACGCCGATCGCGGCGGCGTCGGCGGGGTCGAGGACGGTCGGGTTGGCGGCTTGCCGCGGGATGGTGGGGCCAGTGGCGTCCCGCTGGTCAGGGGACTCAACGAGGTTCGGGGGAGCGGGGGCTTCCTCGCTGTCGGTGGACTCCGCGGCGTCGGTCGAGTCGGCGAGGCTGGGGGGAGCGGTCGAGTCGTCGGCGGCGGCCGGGTCGAGGACCGCGGGGTCGGTCTGGTCGGCGTCCGGTCGAGCGCCACGGCCGAGGAGCACGATGCTCCCCTCGTCCGGCTCGGCGACGCTCCAGCCGGCGGCGTAGGTCTGCCAATCGAGGTCGGCCTGGGCGAGGCGGACCATCAGGTCGACCAGCGCGGCGCGCTGCTCGAGGTCGAGCGCGACCCCGGCGGCGGCGGCTTCGCCGTCGACGGCGGCGGCGATCTCGGCCGGGGTCGCGAGGTCGCGGG
>JBBSNJ010000755.1:0-2342 GCA_038232775.1 Thermomicrobiales bacterium | reverse complement strand
GACCGGCATGGGTGTGGGCTGCCGACTCCGCCGCCGCCGCCGCCGCTCGGCCCATTCTAGGGCGCCCGGCGCCGGCGCGTGGGCGCCCGCCGGCGCACTCCGTAGAATGGGGAGACGGCGCGCGCGGGGCGGGAGCGGGGACGGCGCCGGGCGGCCGGGGTGGGGCGGGGTGGGCGATGACCGGGGCGGAGCGGGAAGCGGAGGGCGGAGCGGCGGCGGCCATCCTTGCAGCCGGGCCGGCAGCGGGGGCGGCGCGGCCGCCGCGGTTGGCGGTCCTCCTCTCGGGGGGCGGGCGGACGCTGGAGAACCTGCTCCGGGTGATCGCGGCCGGGGAGCTGGCGGCGCGGGGGGTGGCGGTGGTCTCCTCGGTGGCGGCGGTTCGCGGGTTGGCGGTGGCGGAGGCGGCCGGGATCCCGGCGGCGACGCTGCGGCGGCGCGACTCGGGGGACGACGAGGCGTACGCCGAGGCGATCTTGGCGGCACTGGCGCCGCACCGGCCCGACCTGATCCTGTTGGCCGGTTTCCTCCGGCGGCTGGCGGTGCGCCCTGGCTGGGAGGGGCGGATCTTGAACATCCACCCCGCGCTGCTGCCGGAGTCGGGCGCGGCCGGGCGGGGGTTCTACGGGGAGCGGGTCCACGTCGCGGTCCTCGCCGCCGGGGCGAGCGAGTCGGGGGCCACGGTCCACGTCGTCGACGACGGCTATGACACCGGCCCGGTCGTGCTCCGGGCGCGCGTCCCGGTCCTCCCCGGCGACACCGCCGAGACGCTCGGCGCCCGCGTCTTCGCCGCCGAGTGCCGGCTCTACCCGGAGGCGATCCGGCGCCATCTCGCGGCCCACCCCGAGCTGGTCCGGCCCGAGGAGTGAGGCGGAATCCGACTGATCGTTGCCGCTTCCCGGTGAAGGTGCCCTCACCCCCAGCCCCCTTCCCCTGGTCCCGTGCGCGGGAGAGGGGAGACGTTCCCCCTCCCGAGAGCGGAACGGTCTAACCTGGTTCTGTATCAGTCCTCTTCCTCCTCCTCGTCGAAGGTCAGCGTGGTCGTGAGCCCGGTGGCGCCGATGGTCGTCTCGGGGAAGATCGCCGTCGCCTCGGAGAGGAAGGCGCTCGGGTCGGGCAGGGCCGGGCTGAAGTGGGTCAGCCAGAGGGCGCGGGCGCCGGCAGCGCGGGCGAGTCCGGCCGCTTCGGCGAAGGTCATGTGACCGCGCTCGACCGCCTTCGGCCCGTCGGCCGGTTCGCCGTAGCTCCCCTCGCAGACGAGGAGATCGACGCCGGCGAGGAACGGCGGGAAGGTCGGCAGGGGCCGGGTGTCGGTGACGTAGGCGAGCGCCAGGCCCCGCCGCGGCGGGCCGAGGACGTGCTCCGGTGCGACCAACCCGGCGCGGCCGGGGACGGGTGTTCCCTGCTGGAGCTCTCGCCATCGCTCGACGGGCACGCCGGCGGCGGCGGCGCGCTCCGGCGAGAAGCGCCGCGCCCGCGCCAGATCGAGGCGATAGATCAGGGTTGGCAGGGAGTGCTCCCCGGCCCGGACGGTCCCATCGAGACCGCCGGGGAGGGCGAGCTGGTCGCCGTCGGCCCGCTCCCGGACCCGGACCGGGAACGGCAGCACGGGGGCGATCGAGCGCAGACCGGCGACGACCGCGGCCGTGCCGATCGGGCCGAAGACGTCCACCGGCTCCGTGCGGTCGGCGTTGGCCAGCGCGTGGAGCAGGCCGGGGAGCCCGGCGACGTGGTCGGCGTGGGTGTGGGAGAGGCAGATCGCGCCGACCCGGCGGAAGCCCCAGCCGCTGCCGCGCCAGGGGATTTGGGTTCCCTCGCCGCAGTCGAAGAGGGTCAACTCGCCGCGGCAGCGGACGAGCAGGCTCGACAGCCAGCGGTCGGGGAGGGGGAGCATGCCGCCGCTGCCGAGGAGGAGCGCGTCGATCACCGGTCGAACCCTCCCCCCACCGTAGCGGACGCCGCCCGCCTACTGTCCGGCCGCGGCGGAGACGGCACCGGGCTTGCGTCGGCCGCCGCAGGATGCGCGCCGCGCCGGGAGCGCCTTCCGCGATGGGCCGCGAGGCGGCGCGCCAGGCGATCTGCGCGTGGTGCCGCGCCCAGCGGTGACCGGCGACGGGGAGAACGGACGACGATGCCACTGCTGCGGGATTTGGGAGATATCGGGCGATTCCCCTACTTGAGTGGGCTCGGGTTCGACCCGGAGGACGCGGGGCGGCTGGCGGTGGCGGCGGGTGCCGCCGAGCGGGGCGGCTTTTACGTCGATGCCGCGACCGGCGAGGCCCGGCTCCTCGACCGAGGCGACCCGATCCCGCCCGGCGTCTGGCTGGCGCAGGAGGAGATCGACG
>JBBSNJ010000754.1:0-2343 GCA_038232775.1 Thermomicrobiales bacterium | reverse complement strand
GCCGCGCGCTGGCGGGATCGGCGGCGTCGCCGCGGACCGTCTCGACCCCGGCCGGAGGGTCGCCGGTGCCAGAGCGGGTCACCGACCGAACCCGCCGGCCGCGCGCCGTTAGCTCCTTGACTAGGGCGACGCCCGCGCCGCCGCTGCCGCCGAAGACCACGTGAAGACCGTTCGTCGCGTCCATCGTTCCCTCCATGCGCTAACGATTGAGGTGGAGCGTGCGACGGGGGCGCCGCGCTCCGCGGGGGAGCGGGCCGTGCCCGGATTACTCCCGGCCGGCCCGCCGCATCAGGACGACCGCGACGCCAATCAGCCAGAAGGGGAACGCGGTCGAGCCGAGCGAGGTGAGGATGGCGAGCGTCTCCTCGGCGCCGAGCTGGAACTGCTCGAGCGAGCCGACGAGGAGGGTGGAGGCGATGACGAGCCCGACCCATCCGAGCCACCGCAGGGCGCCCTGCCGGCGGAGGAGGACGACCCCGAGCACCACCACCCAGATGCCCTGGAAGAGCCAGCCGAGGTGCTCGCCGATCGTCATCCCCAGGTAGCGGTTGGCGAACTCGTAGGCGACGGCGAGGGCGTCACGGGTGGCCGGGGTGGTGGCCGGATCGGCGTAGGCATCGGCCAGGAAGGGGACGAAGATCGTCCAGCGGATGAAGCCGAGCAACTGGGTCAGGCCCGCGGCCAAGCCGAGGGCGGCGGCGACCGCCAGGCTTCCTTCGTCGCGCCCGCCCGCCCGCAGCGCGCGGCGGAGGAGGACGGCGAGCGGGATCAAGAGCAAGCTCGACCAGGAGAAGGCGTAGTAGGCGGCCCGGATCGCCGCCGGGTTCTCGTTGAACTTCGTGAGCACCTCCGCCGCCGGCAGGCGGAGGATGTCGGGGAAATCGAAGGCGGCGCCGAGGACGAGGAAGGCGACGCCGGCGAGGGCGGCGTGGAGCAGGCTGAGGCCGAGGAGCCAGCGGCGTTCTCCGGCTACCGCGCGGTCGCCTACCGCATTCGGGGAGGGAGGGTTCGACGGGAGCGGCGTCCGGAGCGTGGTGGCGGTCATGGCGCGGTCTCCTTGGCGTTTGGGGGTTGATGGCGGCGTCGCGTCGGACGTGGGAGTTGAGGGATCGGCCTCCTCTCACTGAACCGGGCACAAGGGTCTCGATGGCGCAGCGCGAGGCATCGCCGGGGGCCGCCGGTGGCGGTCCGTTTTGTTGTGGCTTCGTGGAGGATCGGGGGGACAGGCGGAGTCGGACTCAGCCGCTCATGGGGCCACGCGGAGGCCGAGGCGGGCGACGAGGGCCCGCACCGCGGCGTCGTAGAGGGGACCAACGTCGCCGACGACCGGCGGCAGTTGGCCGATCAGCTCGAGCGTGACCAGACCGTGCATCTGGCCCCAGCCTTCGAGCACGAGGCGCATCAGCGGCGCCGGGAGGTGCAGCCCTTCTCCGATCAGCCAGGCGGCGAGCCGGGCGTCGGTCTCCGGCTCCTGGGGGAAGACGGCGTCGTGGAGGGCGCCCGCCCGCCAGGCATCTTCGGGGATGGTCGCGAACGGGGAGAAGGCCTCCAGGACCACCGGCACCGTGACGTCGGCCGGCGCCTCGTAGCCGGGGATCGGGGTGCCGAAGATCAGCTGGAACTCGGCCGGGTGCTCGAGCGACCATCGGCGATAGGCGCCGGCCGCGGCCAGGAAACGATCACCGAAGCGGTCCCGCGGGACGGCCGCCTCGGCCGCCGCGACCGCCGCCCCGAGCGCTTGGTAGGCGTCGACGATCAAGGCGGTGACGAGGGCATCACGGTTCGGGAAGTAGCGGTAGATCGCCGGCGCCGTGATCCCCATCGCGGCCGCGATGGCGCGGAGGGAGAGGGCGGCGGCGCCGTGCTCGGCCATCTGCCGACGGGCGGTGTCCTTGATTTCTTCGCCGGTGGCGGCCCGCTGTCGTTCGCGCCGCGTCGTGGTCGGCATCGCGGTGGGTTCTCCTTGAGTATGCGCGCGTAACCCTAGTAACCATCGTAAACAGTATACGCCGTTTACGATTCATGTCAAGGGGGAGCGAAGCGGGCTCGGTGGGGTCGTTCACGGGAACGCGGAACCGAGCGGATAGGCAGTGAGGGCGGGCCATGCCTGCGCCAGGCAACCGATCTTCCGAAGGCGCCGGGTGGAGGCTGGTACTTCCGTGGTCACCCCCCTCTGACCCCCTTTCCGCTGTGATAGAAGAGGGGGAGCTGCGACCCCTCCTGCACCCTGCGATTGGAAGAGGCGTGGGCCGGGGAGAGGCCCGCACCCCCGGCCCCCGGGCTACCCGAGGGGGTTGGTGGGGGCGCCCCCCCGGGGGGGCCGGGGGCCGGGCGGCCGGCCGG
>JBBSNJ010000753.1:0-2345 GCA_038232775.1 Thermomicrobiales bacterium | reverse complement strand
GACCTCTCCCCGCAGGCGCTCAACCTCGGCGGCGACCGCTGCCTCGAACGAGAGCGGCTCGTTGCCGCCGCGCCGCTCGTGGTGGTAGTGGGAGTAGGCCCGGTCGACCGGGTCGCGCAGCAGGACGATCAGCTTGGCGTTCGGAGCAAAGGCGCGGAACCGGCGGGGGGCGGGGGGGTGAAAGAGGTAGTAGGGGGTCGCCTCGCCGGTGATCGTCCCCGCCGGCAGGCTCGCCGGGAACTGGGTCCGGTACCAGTCCGCGCCGCGGTCGTGGAAGAGGCTGAAGTAGTGGAGTTCTTTGGTGGCGGGAAGCACGATCTGGGGGTGTTGGCCGAGGTAACGATGGAGCGAAGTGGTGCCGCCGCGTTGGGCGCCGATGAGCACGAAGTCCGGCCCGGCGACCTCGCGGCCGGTCCGGGGCGCCGCAGCGGTGCCCGCGCGGTCGGCGCCGGCCGGATCGGGACCGGCGAGAGTGGTCGGCTCCAGCTCGATCAGGGCGAATTGCGCCCGCCGGTCGTCGGGCCAGACAGCGGAGAGGACGAGTCGTGACTCGACCCCCGGCCGCGGGGCGGGGAGCTCGATCCGGAACCCGCTCTCCTCCGCGGCCGGGGCGCCGGGGTGGGCGGCGGCGACGTCCGGCCGGGCGCGGCCGAGGGGGGCGCGCCAGCAGACGCCGGTTCGCTCGTCGATCTCGACGGCGACGGGGGCAGCGTCGCGGCCGAGGACCCAGCCGTCGACGACGAAGCTGTCGCCCCCGGTGGTTTCCCCCACCCGCGGCGCGTCGATTGAGCTGGCGCGGATCGGCCCGTTGTCCCCTTGCGCGGGCGAGACGGCGGCGATGAGACGAGTGGTGGGGTCGCTCATCGGGGCTACCGCTCCCGGCCCGGGGCGCCCCAGCCCACGAGGACGTCGGGGGGGGCGAGGACCGACGCCGCCTCTCCGGCTGGTCCCCGCTGCGCGAGCTGCCGTTCGATCTCGCCCAGGACGTTCGCGACTTGCCGGCGCGCGCAAACTCCGCCGAGGAGGGCGGCGGAGGTGTATCGGAGCCGCTTCGCCGGCTGGGTGGCAGGCAATGCGGCGTTGCGGAGTCCGTCCACAAGGACGCGTGTCGCTGGCCCAGGCATTCGGATCCCTCGGTGGTTACTGGGCCGGCGGCCGGTGGCGCTCCCAGCAGATGCCCCACTTCTCCTGGAAACGGGCCTGGTTGCTGCGCGGAAGCGGGGGTATTGGTGACGGGGGGTTGCCGGCGAACGGCTGGTCCGTTAGAGCGCCTGACCCGGGGCGCACCAACCGGCCAAGGCGTCGAGGGCGTCGAAGATGATCTCCGCCTCCCGCTCGCGACCGGCGTCGTCGAACGCCCGGTGGAGGCGGGAGAGATCATCGGCGAGCCGGGCGCGGTCGTAGCCGGCGGCGAGCAGGCCGCGCAGGGCTCCGCGCACCTCGGCCGCGGGCTGGGGCGCGCCGAGCGAAGTCGTGACGAGATCGTCGATCGAGGCCGGGGAGACGGTGATCACGGGGCAAGACTCCTCGCAAGGCGATGGATGGTACACGACCCAGCGCGGACGCGTCGCGGCGAGCGCCGCCTGGAATTCGTCCAGGGACATCGGCCGAGCGGGTTCGATGAACCCGTGGCGAGTCGGGCGCTCGGGGTCCGGCCGATAGGCGAGGTCGGGGCCGAGGGCAAGGCGAGCGATCGCGAAGACCGGGTCGCCGCCGGCGCCACCGAGCGACGGCGGCCGCCGGTGTCGGGGCAACCGCGCGGGGTCGGCCGGGGCGACCGAGAGGCCGCCGGTTCCCGGGAGCACCAAACCGGAAACGGGGTCGAGCGCGAGGTCGTAGTGGAAGACCCCCGAGACCTGGTCGCTCCGCACCCCGAGGCCCCGGGCCGAAGGGGCGACGAGCGGCCGACCATCGGCTGCCGGCCGCATGCTGCGGAAGAGGAGGTCGTCGGTCGTCGCTGGCGCGGCCGGTCGTGGCAAGGAGCCGTCTCCCGCTCGGCTGGGTCTGGGGTTCAGGCCGGCGGCCGGTGGCGCTCCCAGCAGATGCCCCACTTCTCCTGGAAGCGGGCCTGGTTGGCGCGGAAGAGGGCGATGTAGTCCCCCGAGGGGAGGAGCTTGCCGATCGAGGCGTGGTAGGCGTGGTGGACGTAGGCGTCGGGCGCCCAGGCGACGGCGTAGCCGGCCGCCTTGACCCGCAGCGCGTAGTCCTCGTCCTCGAACATCCCCTGCTCGTAGCGCTCGTCGAGGAAGCCGACCTGCTCCAGCACGTCGCGGCGGAAGGCGGCGCAGAACATCGCCAGCATCCGGACCGGGACGAGTTCCCCGTCGTGCTCGGCGGCCCGCTCG
>JBBSNJ010000752.1:0-2353 GCA_038232775.1 Thermomicrobiales bacterium | reverse complement strand
TCACCGGCGAGCTGGCAACCGCGGCCGGCGAGCCGGAGGAGGCGGCGCGGGCGCTAGCCGAGGCCTCGGCCCTGGCCGAAGCCTGCCGCGCGCCGGTCGAGCGGCTCCTGACCATGATTGCCACCGCCGACCTCTGGGCCGAGACCGGACGAACCAGCGAACGGCTCGCCCTCCTGGAGGAAGCGCGCGCGATCGGTGCCCGTCTCGGCGCCGGCCCGGCCGTGGCCGGGATCGACGACCGCCTCGCCTCCCCCGTCGTCCCCTTGGCCGATGCGCCCGTGCTCAGCGTCCGCGAGCGCGAGGTGATGCACCTCGTCGCCCAAGGGCTGACGGATGGCGAAGCCGCCGCTCGCCTCTCGATCAGCCCCCGCACCGTCGGCCAGCACCTCCGCTCGATCTACAGCAAACTCGGGGTCTCGTCCCGCGCCGCGGCGACCCGTCTCGCCGTCGAGCAGCGCCTGATTTAGCGCGGGTCGCCATGAAGCTGCGCCGCCGCGACCAGTTGACGGCGCGCTGCTCGCTGAGCCCGTCGCCTGCACAGCGACAGGGACCCACCGAACCCCTCCGTGGCCCTCGGCCGACGCTTCGGCAAAGCGTTTTAGAGCCCGTTGGGGAAGCCGCCTTCCTCGCCACCGACGGCGCGACGGGGGCTCAGCCCAAGCCAACCCCACCCCGAGCTTCGCGGCCCCCCTACCCTGTAGGGCGTCCTCCCGCCGCCGGTCCCGTGCGGAGAGCACGGTAGCCGGACGGCGAAGATCGCGCGCCGTCCGGGCAAGTCGCAGCGGATCCTGGTGCATCGTCGGTGTTCCCCCGCCGTTCCGCGCCCACGCTCCCCTCTCCCGCGCACCGGGACAGGGGCAAGGGGGCCGGGGGTGACGGCATTTTTCCGGGAGACGGAAGCATTGACCCGGATTCCGTATCAGTTAGCAGTCCGCGGCTCGTCGCCCCCCTGTCCTCACCCACGTCCTGCTCCCCAGCCGGTAAACGGTGCAAGAAGCCGACCGTGGTCGTGCCTCCCACGTCGGACCAATGCGTAGTTCTACGTATCGGCGCCCGCTCCCCTCGCCAACACACGGGACGCGATTGCGTCATTCTCACAATGGGCGGCACCGCCGGCACCCCCTACCGTTGTGATGCGACGACAGGCACGAGCCCGGTCGCCATCGGAGGTGGGGATGTCGTTAGCAGTTCAGTCGCCCGCGGCGCCCTCGGGGCCGGTTCTCGGTGATGCCGCCCCAGTCGCCCTGCCGCGAGGGGTCGCCGCCGCCCATCCCGACGGTCTCTTCGTCACCGACCTCCTCCGGCACCGCGTCGTCCGCCTGACGGCGACCGGCGCCGCGCTCCCCTGGGACGGAGAGCGCGGCAGCGCCGACGGGCAACTCCGCTTCCCGACCGGCATCGCAGTCGGCCCCGGCGGCGACCGCATCTACCTGGCCGATTCCGGCAACCACCGAGTCCAGGTCTTTTGCCCGCTCGGACGGTTCCTCCACGCCTGGGGTCGTCCGGGAGCGGGGGACGGCGAGTTCGCGGAGGAGAGCGGGGTGGCGGTCGACCGCACCGGCGCCGTCTACGTCGCCGACCGCTTCAACCACCGACTCCAGAAGTTCGGGGCCGACGGCCGCTTCCTCCTCGCCTGGGGCCGGGTTGGTCGCGCCCCCGGCGAGTTCGACGCGCCAGCCGCCGTCGCCGTCGGCCCCGAGGGGCGGGTCTACGTCGCCGACGCCCGCAACCACCGCGTCCAAGCCTTCTCCCCCGAGGGCGACTTCCTGCTCGCTTGGGGGCGCCACGGCCGGGAGGAGGGCGCCTTCGCCGCGCCGCGCGGCGTTGCCACCGATGCCGCGGGGCGCATCTACGTCGCCGACACCGAGAACCACCGAGTCCAGCGCTTCACCCCGGACGGCGCCTTCGTCGCCGCCTGGGGTGGACGCGGCGCCGCTCCTGGCCGCTTCGCGTCCCCCTACGGCGTCGCCGTCGATCGCGGCGGTCGCGTCTGCGTCGCCGACCTCAACAACGACCGGGTTCAGGCGTTCGCCCCCGACGGCACCTGCCTGTCGGTCTGGGGCGGCACTCGTCCGGGGTGGTCCCAATGAACGAACAGCTCCAGCGGCCGCCGGCCGAACAGACCCGCACCGGGCGGAGCACGCCCCGTCCCGCCGCTTCCCAACGGGCGGCGATCCGGGCCGACCTCCCCCTCCGCCTGCTGGCGATCGACCCGGTTCGCCTGTTTCCCACCGCCCCCTTCGTCGCCGCCACGCGCGCGCCCGGGGCGCGCCTCGCCGCGGCCGGGAACGGTCTGGCGGCGTGGGCCCTGCTCGGGATCGCGGTGGTCGCCGCCGCCGCGGAGGCCGGTTCT
>JBBSNJ010000751.1:0-2357 GCA_038232775.1 Thermomicrobiales bacterium | reverse complement strand
GTCTCGCCCACGCGCACCCGTCGCTCTTTTCGCTGGTCGTCACCCGCCCCCTCGCCGCGCCGGAGGTGTTGCGGCCGCTGGAGGCGACGCTGGCGATCCTGCGCGCGGGAGGATTCGACCCGGCGACCGCGTTGCGGGTCTTCCGCATGGTTGCGAGCTTCGTCGCCGGCTTCGCCCTCGACGAGGTCTGTGGCCCGCCTCCCCTGTCCGACGGCGCGACCCCCTCGCCGCTGGCCGCCTTCGCCACCTCCCGCCCTGAGGCGTTCCCCCACGTCGCCGAGCTGGCGCCGGAGTTGGCCCACCCCGACGCAGACGCCGACTTCGAGTTCGGTCTCGATGTGATGCTGGCGGGGTTGGAACCGTACCGGCTCGGCCGGTAAGGAAACCGCCCGACCGAGCCACGGCGCCGAATACCCCGCTCACCACGCGATCGACGTTACCCCTCCGTATTCCCGGAGGCGGCGAAGCGGGAGATGCGCAGTTGTCCCTCCTCCAGCACCAGCAGGCTCTCTCCCGGATCCCCCTCGTTCCAGAGGACCTGGCCCTGGGGATAGCAGCGCGGCGGGCTGGCGCGGGCTAGCTCCTCGAGCGCGGCCGGCGGCAAACGGGCAAAGAGCGGAACCTCGGCCAGGCGGTGGACGGGCGGCGGCATGGCATGATCCTCTGGTGGGGGAGCCTCGGCGTCTGGGGGGATGCTCGGTTTGGAGGATACCGCGGGCCGGAGACCGCGACACCCATCGGCGCGGTCGGCACGGAGCGTGGTCGCCATCGGCGAGGATCATACCCGACGCCGAGACCATCGGTAGCCGCCTGGTGCCAGGCCGGGGGGACCCGCCGCGGCAGCCGGTCAGCAGGGCTGGGGAGTTGGCCCCGACCCCGCGATCCATCCGATGTTGTGTTGTGGCGCGCACGCAACCTGGCGAGGAACCATTAGAGTGGGTGAGGCGGCAGGACTACGACGTGAACCCGGACCGACCCGCGAGTCACCCGGTCTCCGGTTGTTCGCGCCTCTCGGTGCCGACGGCCGACGGCCAACGCCCCACGTATCGAGGCACGTCGGATGCATCCAATGTTTGAGTAGCAATCAAGACGCCAGGGACTGGTGTTCGAGAGGAGACCAGCCAACGTTTCGCTTCTCGCTTCCCGTCGCGATGCTGGTGCTCCTGGCACTGAACGTTCCCACCCGAGCGGCGCCGGTAGCTCGGCAAGCAACTCCGGTGGCATCCCCCGTTGCGAGCATCTACCTACTCGATCTCGCGGCGATGGCGTTGACGGGGGATGACCTGCCGCCGGGGTACACGGCTGACTTTGAGCGATACCTGACGGCCGAGCAGATTCCGGCTTACGGTGCGCCCGGGATCTCGCCAGACGAAGTCGCGGCGACCGGGGTCCGCCGCTTCTACGACAGTTTTTACTTGGACAGTTTTTGCTTGGCGACGGATGGCCAGAGCCTACACCGTTCCTACGTCGAGGAGTATGGCTCCCCAGCAGAAGCGGAAGCGGGTTTCGCGTTATTCGAGGACGAGGAGCGCCTGCCGCCCGAATTTGCGCCCTCCAGCCACGAGGAACTGCCGGGGCCGGGCGTCGGCGAGGAGCCGTCTGAGATTACCTACGAAACCTTCACGTTCGGCTCGGATCCGCCCGAGGGTCGGTACGTCGATGCCACGTTCCGAGTCGGATCGATCCTCGCGGGCGTCTCCCTTGATGGCCCCTACCCGGGAGACCTCGACGCCACCCCTGGCGCGCGACCGAAACCGGATCCGGCGGCAGTCGCCCTGGTCACCGACCTCGCCGCGGTCCTTGATGACCGGATCGAGGCGGTGCAGGCCGGGCACTCACCGGCGGGGACAAACCTCGATTTGCCCGGTCGCCTGCTGCCGCCCGATCCAGCGTGGTTGGGGTTGGAGGCAGCGGGGTCGAGCGAGTGGGTGGCTTTGGCCCGCTCGGGGACGACCCGGCCGTCCGCGTCGGCTACCTCCGGAGCTCCGCCATCAGTGAGCCAGGGCCCTGGGGCAGCGGGCTACCGCCTGATTTCGTCCAGGGTCTGCCGCATATCGTCAATGGTGTGGTGAGTTTCGGCTCGGCACAGGCAGCGGCGGACGCGCTCGATCGTGCCGCGAATGGGGAGTTGAGCCTACCACCAGGCGGCGCGAGTGAGCCTGCCCGCGAGCCACTGATTTCCGGTGCTGACGCGGCGATTGCCTACCGCGCTTCAGCTCTACCTTTGCCTGGTGTTCCTGCCGATAGCTTCGGGGTTGCGATGGTTGTGGGAGACCGGCTGGCGATGGTCGCCGTCATCGGCCTACCAGACGCTGATACGGAATCCGGATGAATCGTGGGTGGTGCCCGGCGGTCGG
>JBBSNJ010000750.1:0-2359 GCA_038232775.1 Thermomicrobiales bacterium | reverse complement strand
CTACTGTCGCCCTTCGGGCGACGGGCGCAGCAAGCAGCGCCCCTACAAATCGGTCGCCGTCCGTGAGCTTCTTTGCAACCCGCTCTAGATCGGTGGCCATCCTAAATCCTCCTGATCGGGACAGATGGTACCGCGTCAAGCGGAGGTGATCGCGTCGGCTCCCCTCCCCTCGTCCGAGAATCTGGTCAGGCTAGCTCGGTCTGCGTCGCCCGGCGGGCGTCGGCGAAGGTGTCGCGCAGGTGGGACGCGGCGCGGAGGGTGAGGGCGCCGATAGTCGAGGTCGGGTTGACGGCGGCGCCGGTCGGGAGGACGGAGCCGTCCATCAGGTAGAGGTTCGGCACGTCCCAGCTCTGGTGCCAGGGGTTGACGACCGAGTCGGCGGGGTCGGTCCCCAGGCGGCAGGTGCCGAGTAGGTGCCAGGCGGGCGGGGCGTAGCCGGCGCCCGGCTTCGTGAAGTCGTTGACTTTGACGTCGAAGGCGTCGACGGCCGCCGCCAGCTCCTTGGCCCGGTCGATCGCGAAGTCCATCAGCCGCCGGTCGTTTGGGTCGAGACCGTAGTCGATCTTGGGCGCCGGGAGTCCGTCGTCGTCGGTCAGGGTAGCGGAGAGGGTGACCCGGTTCTCGGGCAGCGGCAGATCGTCGCCGACGAGGAGGCAGCCGTAGCCGTGGCCGAAGTGGCGGCGGAACCAGGCGTGGTGGTTTTCGCCCCAGGGGGCGATGTTGCCGGAGTGGGAGCCGAGCGCTTGGAAGCCGGCGCCGTTGAGGCGGACGATGTGCATCGTGAAGCCGTTGACGAAGCCGCGGCTCGGGTCGGTCTCCGCGAACTGCTCGGAGATGATCGGCGCCGAGATCACCCCGGCGTGGGAGGCGAGCGGCGCCTCGGTCCAGGCCTCGACTATCGCCAGGCCGTGGTGCATCAGGTGGCGACCGACGAGACCGCTAGAGTTCGCCAGACCGTGCGGGTGCCGGGCGCTCTCGGAGAGGAGGAGGAGGCGGGCGGTGCCGACTCCGTTGCCGGCCAGGATCACCACCTCAGCGCCCTGGAAGTGGCGGGTGTCGGTGTTGCGATCCTTGTAGACGGCGCCGGTCGCCCGGCCGCGGGCGTCGGTCTCGATCCGCTCGACGCGGGCGAAGGGTCGCAGCTCGGCGCCGGCGGCGATCGCCTTCGGCCAAACGGTGAGGGAGACGTCGTTGAGCGAGCCGCGGGGGCAGCCCGACTGGCAGGCACCGCAGTTGTTGCAGGGCCGGCGGCCGTCGTACTCCTCGGCGAGGATCGCGCAGGGCATCGGCCACCAGTGCCAGCCGAGCTTGTCGAAACCGTCGGCGGCGACCCGGCCGAGCGGACCCGGCGGCAGCGGCCGGGTCTGGAACGGGCCGCGGGGCGGGATCGCCGGGTCCCCGAGGACGCCGGAGACGCCGGCCAGGCGATCGTGCGCCTCGTACCAGGGGGCGAGGTCCTCGTAGGCGAAGGGCCAGTCGGGGGCGCGGCCGTGCTCGGTCCCCTTGCGGAAGTCGGAGGGGCGGAAGCGGGGCCAGGTGGCGGTGTAGACGGTGGTCGAGCCGCCGACCCCGTTCCACATCAGGGTCAGCTCGTCGTCGCTCTCGATCGGGTAGTCCTGCGGCCGACGGCGGACGTTCGGGGCGGTGCTCCAGCGGGTGGCGCGCTGCCATTCCCAGTCGGGGTCGGCGTGGGGGTGGTCCTCCGGCCGGGTCCAGCCCCCCTGTTCGAGGCAGACGACCGAGAGGCCGGCCTCGGCCAGCGTCTTAGCGGCGAGGGCGCCGCCGAGGCCGGCGCCGACGATCAGGACGTCGACCGGGCCGGGGCGGCGGCGGGTGGGCTCGGTCATGATCGGTTCTCCGCCGGGCTGTGCCCTGTCTCGGCGTCTGCGGGCAGCGCGACGCGGACGATCGCCTCGGTCCGCTTGTAGGAGCCGCGGGGCGCGGCGGGGAGGTTGGCGCCCGGCGCCGGGTCGAACGGGGGAAGCTCGTAGCCGAGGGGCTGCGGGGCGTCGTTGTAGTCCCAGCCGAGGGAGCGGACGGCGCGGACGACGAGGGGGCTCTGGTAGTAGGCGTAGTAGAGGCTCGTCCGCACCGTCTCGAACAGCGCTGGCTCGCCTCTTTCGAGGCGGCGGACGGCGGCGACCCGCTCCTCCCCGCCGAGGGCGCCGAAGGCGCGACCCCCCGCCGTCGACGCGAGCGCGTCGGCGAGGCGGTCGATCCCCTCGACGCCGAGGCGGTCGCGCAGCCGCTCGGCGAGCAGGCCGTGGGCGCCGGCGGCGGAGGCCGAGGGGAAGAGTCCGTCGCCGGGGAGGAGGGTGTCGGCGACGGCGCCGAGCAGGGCGGGGTCGGGCAGGTTGGT
>JBBSNJ010000749.1:0-2360 GCA_038232775.1 Thermomicrobiales bacterium | reverse complement strand
CTGGTCAGCATGTTCCTCGGCTTCTTCGCCTGGTACCGGGGGTTGGCGCTGGGGGGCGTGGCGCGGGTCGGCCAAATCCAGCTCGTCCAGCCGGTGCTGACGCTCGGCTGGGCCGCGCTCCTGCTCGGCGAACGGGTCGACGGCCGGACGCTGCTGGCGTCGCTGCTGGTGATCGGCAGCGTCGGCCTGACCCGCTGGAGTTGGTCCGGCCGGGGCCGGCGACGAACCGGCCCGACGGCGAACGGCAGCGGCGGCTTCGCCGCGCCGGTGGACACGACGGGAGAACGACGATGGCGATCACGGTGAGCAACACGGACGCGCAAACGACCACCGCGGCGGCGCTGCGCCTCGTCTCCGTCAACGTCGGACTGCCGCGCGAGATCGGCCGGCGGCGCTCCGGCGAGCCGGTGATCAGCGGCATCGTCAAGGAGCCGGTCGTGGCCGAGGCGTTGACCTTGACCACGCTCAATCTGGAGGGGGACCGGCAGGCGGACCTCTCGGTCCACGGCGGACCCGACAAGGCGGTCTACGCCTACCCGGTCGAGCACCTACCGCGCTGGAACGAGGAGCTCGGCACCGACTTCGGCCCCGGCACCTTCGGCGAGAACCTGTCGCTCGCGGGGGCGCTCGAAACCGAGGTCCGGATCGGCGACGTCTGGCAATGGGGCGAGGCGACCCTCCAGGTTTCCCAACCCCGCTCCCCCTGCTACAAGCTGGCGACCGTCACCGGCCGGCCCGATCTGCCGAAGCGGCTGACCCAGAACGCCCGCACCGGCTGGTACCTGCGGGTGCTCGAACCGGGGCGGGTGCCGACCGCCGGCCCGATCCGGGTCGTCGCCCGCGACGAGTGCGGAATCACGATCGAACGGGCCCACCGTGCCCTGCTCTTGGGCGAGGCGAGCCGCGAGGAGTTGGCGGCGTTGGCCCGCCTGGAGACCCTGGCGCCGGAGTGGCGGACGTGGGCGGCCGAGGCGGCGCTCTCGGGCGGCTGAGCGCCGGGGCTAGCGCCCGCGCGCACCGCTGGGGAGGAGATAGAAGATGGACAGGGCGGCCAGCACCGCCAGGCTGGCCGGGGTCCAAACGAGGGC
This sequence comes from Thermomicrobiales bacterium, assembly GCA_038232775.1. Classification (GTDB taxonomy): domain Bacteria; phylum Chloroflexota; class Chloroflexia; order Thermomicrobiales; family UBA6265; genus JBBSNJ01. The sequence continues at coordinate 1,272 of JBBSNJ010000749.1, read as the reverse complement.
GAGGAGAAAAGCGAGCGCGTAGCCGGGCGGCCCCAGCCGAAACCGGAGGTTGACGGCCGCGACCTCGTCCGCATCGGCCGCGGGATCGAGCAGCCGGCCGCCGCGCGAGGCGTAGCGCCAGAGGAGGTTGTAGGCGAGGGCGGTCAGCAGGAACCAACCGGCGTAGACGACCCCGGCCACCCGCTCCCCGCCGTGCCCGAGCTGCTCGGCGAGCAGGGCGGTCGTGTACGGGATGACGCTGATCCCGAGCAAGAGGAGCAGGTTGAGCAGGATCAGCTCGTGGTCGGTGCGGCCGATGTGGCGGAAGATGTCGTGGTGGTTGACCCACATGATGCCGATCAGCGCGAACGAGATCAGGTAGCCGGCGAAGCCCGGCCACGCCGCCCCCAACCACGACCAGAGCGCGGCGCCGCTCTCGGCCTCCTCCGGCGTCGGCACGTGCAGCTCCAAGACGAGCAGGGTGATCACGATCGCGATCACCCCGTCGCTGAACGCCTCCAAGCGGTCGGTATCCCGCTCGTTCCCCTTCACCCCCCGCAGCGCCCGCATCGTCCCTTCCTCCATGCTTCACCGCCCCCGGGCGGCGCTCGTCGGCCGCCACCGCTCGGGAACCATTGGCCGCCCGCCGACCGCTGCCGGCCGCCGCTCCCCACCGCTCGCGATCAGACGAGCCAGTCGCGGCGGGCGGCGAAGTCAGCCAGCGCTTGCTCCTGGTCCCGGTTCTCGACCGCGCCGGGGCAGACGGCGCGCAGTTGGCGGAGGGCCGCCGGGGCATGGAGCCCGCCGCGGATCAGGTAGGCGGCCAGGATGCTCCCCGTCCTCCCCTGCCCGACCAAGCAGTGGACGACGACCGTGCGGCCAAGCGCACGCTGGCGGTCGATGAAGGCCAGCCCCTGAAGGAACTGCTCGGGGGTCGGAGCATGCAGATCGTCGATCGGGAGGTGGAGTCCGGCCAGCCCGTGGCGCTCGAGCGCCCCCTCCGCCAGGGGCGTCTCGGTCAAGGTCAGGACCGCCTCGATCCCGCGGTGGCGCAGGGCGGCGAGGTCGGCGTCGAGCGCGGCGAGGAGCGCCGGGTCGTCGGCCGCCGCGCCCCGGCGCCAGCCGCCCGGCCGACCGCTGCCGGCCAGCGCCCCTTCGATCAACCAATAGAACCCGCGCATGCCCGCCGACCCCTCGTCCGCTGCTCGCGACCCACCGACCGCCGCCGGTCGGCTCTCGACGGACCGGCGGCGGTGAGTCCAGGATGACACCGGCCCGATCGCCCCGGCATCG
>JBBSNJ010000748.1:0-2361 GCA_038232775.1 Thermomicrobiales bacterium | reverse complement strand
CGACGAGCACTCCGCCGAGATGGCGATCCAGATGCTCCGCTACACGCCGCGGGTGACGGTCGTGACCAACAGCGGGGCGCTCGGGATGCGGACCGAGACGGTCGAGCGCCTCGATCTGCACGGCGTCCGCCTCGTGGTCGGCCGGATCGGGGGCGCGCGGGCGCAAAAGGGGGAGCCGGGGATGCTGGCGACCCTGCGCCTGGAGAGCGAGGAGGAGGTCGCGGCCGAGCACCTCTTCAGCGTCCAGGGGGCCGATCCGGAGACGGCGCTGGCCACGTCGCTCGGGGTGCCGCTGACGGAAGACGGCTACGTCGCGGTCGACGTCGAAGGGCGGACGGGCGTGCCGGGGGTCTTCGCCGCCGGGGACGTGACCAAGCTCTTCGCCCACCAGATCGCGGCGGCCGTCCACGAGGGAGCCACCGCCGCCAACGCCCTCAATGCCTACTTGTCGGAGAAGGACGAGGAGGCGTTCCGGGCCGCCCGCGGGCTGGCCATCGCCTAAGGGGCGGCGGCGCTCACGCCTCCTCGGCGCGCTCGGCTCCCTTCTTGGCCCGCTCCTGCTCGGCCAACCAGAGTTCGTCGACCCCGTATTGGAGGACGAAGAGCCGGCAGAGGCGCTTCCAGCCGAGGTCGCCGTAGTGGCGCTTGAAGACGGCGCGGACGTCGTCGGGCGTCGCCGCGGCCTCGAACTCGGCGTCGATTCGCTCCAATAACTCCTTCGTCACCGTCTGCGGCATGCGATCCCCCTGTGATCGGGCGAGCCCGGAACCGGACGCCTGCCCCGGTCGGCGCAACTCTAGCACCCGCTGCGCGGGCGGAGAGGCGGCCGGCGCGTGCGGAGAGGATGGGGTCGGCTAGTCGCGCGCGGTTGCGCCTGGCAGCGGCGGCGCGTATAGTCGCCGCCGGTAGCCACGTGGCGTCCACCCGCCGGCTGGCGGTGCGTCCGAGCGCGGCCGTCCGCGGGCCCAGGAGGACCGGTTGGCAGTGCGCGATCTCGCGACCCCGGCGAGCGGGGTGATCCCCGGCGCGGCCGCGACCAGGGTTGCCCCGGTCGGGGGCGCCGGGGCTGTCGGGCGTGGCGGCGGCGCCGGGCTCGCCGCCGCCCGGCCGGTCCGGCTGGGGTCGCCCCCCCTGACCGTGCTCGAGGGAGGCGGGGAAGCCGTCGCCCCGGTCGCCTCGCTCAGCATCGTCGTCCCCGTCTTCAACGAGGAGGGGAACCTGCCGGAGCTGCACCGGCGGGTTTCGGATGTGCTCGGGGGATTCGCGCTCCCATTCGAGCTCGTCTTCGTCGACGACGGCTCGACCGACGGCACCTGGTCGGTGATCGCGGCCCTGGCGGCGGCGGACGAGCGGGTTGTTGGGTTGCGGCACCGGCGCAACTTCGGGAAAGCGCAGGCGCTGACGAGCGGGTTCGCGGTCGCCCAGGGCGAAGCGATCGTGGCGATGGACGGCGACCTCCAGGACGACCCGGACGAGCTGCCCCGGTTCGTCGCCAAGCTTGACGCTGGCGACGACCTCGTCTCCGGCTGGAATCCGCGGCGGCAAGACCCGCTCGGCAAGACTGTTCCGAGCCGGATCTTCAACTTCGCCGTCCGCCGCGTTTCCGGGGTGCCGCTCCACGACTTCAACTGCGGCTATAAGGCCTACCGGCGGCAGGTGATCCGGAGCATCCGGATCTACGGGGAACTCCACCGCTTCACGCCGGTCCTCGCCCACGCCGAAGGCTACCGGGTCGGCGAGCTGCCGGTGAAGCACCACCCGCGGCGCTGGGGTCGCTCGAAGTACGGCTGGTCGCGCCTGGTCAAGGGGTTCCTCGATCTGCTGACCGTCACCTTCCTGACCGAGTACCGGCAGCGGCCGATGCACATTTTGGGGCTGCCCGGGCTGATCGCGTTCGGGCTCGGGGTCGCCATCGGGCTCTGGTTGACGCTCGAGAAGATCGTGACCGGGGCCGCGATCGGGACTCGCCCTCTCCTGTTGCTGGCGGTGCTGTTGGTCGTGATCGGCGTCCAATTCTTCGGCCTCGGCCTGCTCGGGGAGCTGCTGGCCCACGGCGCCCACCGGCCGGGACCGTCGGTGGAGCCCGGCTCGCCCGAGGCGGCGCGGCGGCTCGGCGCCTTGCCGCTGGCGGCGGAGATCGGGGTGAGGGAGGGGCGCCTGGGGCGACCGGCCCGTGCCGACTGACCCCAGCCCGAGGCTCGAGCCGCAGGCCGCGGGTCCCGTTCGTCCCGTTCCCAGCGAGACCGGAGCGGTGGCCGCCGAAGCGCCGAAGGTGGACGCCGGTGGTGGTTGGCGGCGGCTGCTGGCGACGCCGACGCCGGTCATCTTCGGCGTCAGCGTGGCCGTCGCCCTGCTGCTGCT
>JBBSNJ010000747.1:0-2365 GCA_038232775.1 Thermomicrobiales bacterium | reverse complement strand
GGGCTGGGAGGAGCGCTCCAGATCGGCGACGAGCTCCCGCATCTCCGGCAGGGAGAGCGCCTGCCCGGCCCGGATCGAGGTGTGGCAGGCGGTGCTGATCGCGACCGCATCGAGCCACGAGTCCCCCTGCCCCCCCTCCGCCAGCTCCCGCAGGATCAGACGCAGCCGCTCGGCGACGTCGACGCCGAGGATCACCGCCGGGATGGCCCGGACCGCGACCGAGCCGGGCGCGAAGGGGTCGATCTCGAAGCCGATGCTCGCCAGCTCCTCGCGCGACCGCTCGAAAGCGGAGAGTTCGTCGGGCGCCAGATCGACGACCAGGGGGTCGAGCAGCCGCTGGCGGTCGACCGCCCGCTGCCGCAGGCCGCCGAGGATCTTCTCGTAGAGGACCCGCTCGTGGGCGGCGTGTTGGTCGATCAGATACATCCCCTCCGGCCCCTCGGCGATGATGAAGGTGGCCCCCACCTGCCCGAGCACGCGCAGGATCGGCACGCCCGACGCCTGGCGCTCGCGATCGCCGCCTCCCTCGCACCCGTTCTCCGTGGGCAGGGAGCGATCCGGCTCCGTGCCCCAGTCCGGCGGCGGCAGCGAGAACCCGGATTGGGCCGCCCACGGTCCGCTCGGCGGCAGGAACTGGACGCGTGGCAACTCGTCGTGCGGCGCCCCCGCCAGGGCGGCGTGGGCGGCGCGCTGGACCGCGCGGCAGACGGCCCGCTCGTCGACGAACTTGACCTCCGCCTTGGTCGGGTGGACGTTGACGTCGACCATCGCCGGGTCGAGCCGGACGTGGACGACGGCGACCGGGTGGCGGCCGACCAGCAGCAGGCTGTGGTACGCCTCCTCGAGGGCGAAGGCGAGCGCCCGGTTCTGGATCCAGCGGCCGTTGACGAAGAAGACCAGCCCCTGCCGGTGCGACTTCGTCAGCGCCGGCGTCCCGACCCAGCCGGTCACCTCGATCCCGGGCACCGCCGCGATCGCCTCGAGCGGTCCCAGCCGCAGCGCCGCGCCGCCGACCTCTGGACCGTAGACTCCGGTCGCCGCCGCGATCGGGTCGCCGGCGCCGTCGGTGGCGAAGAGGCGACGGCCATCGATCATCAGCTCGACGGCGACGTCCGGGTAGGTCGCGGCGTAGGCGGCGACGGCGCGGCTGGCGTAGCCGGCCTCGGTCGAGGGTTGGCGGAGGAATTTGCGGCGGGCGGGGACGTTGGCGAAAAGGTCGCGGACGGTGACCACGGTGCCGACGGGCGCCGCCGTCGGCCGCGGCCCGACGAGGCGGCCGAACTCGACCGCCAGCTCGTGGCCGTGGTCCGCGCCCGGCTGCCGGGAGCGGAGGGTGAGGGCGGAGACGGCGCCGATGCTCGGCAGCGCCTCGCCGCGGAAGCCGAGGGTGGCGAGGCGATCGAGGTCCTCGAAGGTGGTCAGCTTGGAGGTGGCGTGGCGCTGGACGACCAGCGGCAGCTCGGCGGCGGCGATCCCCAGGCCGTCGTCGGCGACCTCGATCAGCTCCTGGCCTCCCCCCCGGATCGCGATCGCCACCCGGCGCGCCGCCGCGTCGAGCGCGTTCTCGAGCAACTCTTTGACGACCGACGCCGGCCGCTCGACGACCTCGCCGGCCGCGATCTTGCCGATCGTCTCCTCGGTCAACAGGCGGACGGGGGCGGGCATCGGTCTCGCTCGGCGCGCCGGGGCGCGGCATCACGGCCTCGAAGGATGCGGGGTCGGGGGCGGCAACGATGGTACCACCTGGCGCAACCTCGCCAACCGCGCTCCTCTTGGTCTCGAGTGGTAGCTGTCACCAGGCCGACCGGGGCGCTGGTCCTTACCCTCCGGCCCCGCGCCGCCGCCAGGGCAGGAGGAGCTGGCGCCGGCGCGGTCGCACCGCTCAAGGGCACCGATCACCCCGCTGCGGCGCTTCGATGATCGGAGTTCCGCGCCGGTGCGCCGAGACGAACCGGTTGCCGGCGACGAAGAACCGCCACGGGAGGTCAACGCCGCGGCTGATCCCGATCCGGCCGCTGACCGCGATCTCGTCGGGCGGCGATCCCGCCTCCAGCCACAAGCTCCCGCTCGTCACCAGATCGAGCCCATGGTCCCGCAACCGGACGCCCAGCGCCTGGCAGAGCCGGCCGGGACCGCGGCAGAGCATGATTTCTGGCTCGACGCCGCGCCGGGTCCGCATCGGTGCCACCCCATCGACGGGCGCGAGCGCCCGGATGAGGACGGCTCCGGCCGATCCCTCCGTCTCGGTCACCACGTTGAGCATGGCGTGGATACCGTAGGAACGGTAGACGTAGGCGATTCCCGGCGGCCCCCACATCGCTTTGACCCCCGCCCCCCGCGGCCGGGCCGCGTGGGAGGCGGGGTC
>JBBSNJ010000746.1:0-2367 GCA_038232775.1 Thermomicrobiales bacterium | reverse complement strand
GGCGACGGCGGCGTTGAGCGACTCGATGCCGGGCGCGAGGGGGATGGCGACCTCGGTCGTGGCCAAGGCGGCCGTTTCGGGGGAAACGCCATCGGCCTCGGAGCCGACGATCAGGGCGGCGGGGCCGCACCAGTCGAGCGCGTCGTACGGGGTGGCGGCGGTCGTGCGGGCGACGGCCCGCAGCGGGTAGGCGGCGCGGAGGGCGGCGACGGCCGCCTCGTCGAGGGGGTGGACGGGAACCCGGAAGTGGGCGCCCATCGCGGCGCGGACGACCTTCGGGTTGAAAGGGTCGACCGTGGCCGGGGAGAGCAGGACCCGATTGACACCGGCGCCGGCGGCGGCGCGCAGCAGAGTGCCGAGGTTGCCGGGGTCGCGCAGGCGGTCGAGGACGAGGGCGAGCGGCGCGGCGGTGTCGCCCGGGTCGAGGTCCGGTGCCGGCGCGGGTTCGGGCCACGGGAAGAGGGCGAGGACGCCCTGTGGCGCGACGACGTCGCTCAAGCGGTCGAACAGGCGCGGCTCGACCCGGCGGACGGTGGTCCCCTCAGGCAAGCCGGCGACGGGAGCTTCGCCGTCCCGGACGAGGAGGAGCCGGGGCCGGGCACCGACCGCCAGGGCGTCGGCGACGGCGCGGCGCCCCTCGACGACAAAGAGGCGCTCGGCGGCGCGGGCCGAGCGCTTGGCGAGGAGGTCGCGGACGAGGGCGATCGTCGGATTGGCGCTGCTCCGAATCGGGTCGGTGGGAGGATGCCGCCCGCCCGCCCGGCCGTCCCCGACGCTCGCTTCGGGCCCTCCCACCCCACGAGCGAGGGCTCCGTCGGGCGCGGGGGCTGGGGGGCGACCGGGCGGTTGGTCCACGCGATACCTCGGGCCGACACGAAACGTGGGTCAAGAGTGAGCCGCCGGTCCCTGCCCCGTAGCCAGCCGGAACTCGACCGCGGCGGCGGACCTTCCTGGCCAAAGAGACGATCTGACGAGCCCGCGCACGACTGGCGGCGTCCGCCGGTCGTCGCGCCTCGCTTCGCTGGGCGCGCCACCCCGAATGGAGCTCGACCCCGCAGTCGACCGCGCCGGCAGCGGCGCGTCCAGCGCCGGGGTCGTGCCCAACGACGAGGGGCGCCGCGAGCGGCGCCCCTCCTCATCCGAGCTAGTTGCAGCTCCCGCGAAGTCGCTACGCCGCGGCGACCGGGACCGCGACCGGCAGGGCGCGCCGGGCCACGTCGACGACCTCGGCGAACGCCGCCGCGTCGCGGACGGCGAGATCGGCCAAAATCTTCCGATCGACGGCGACACCGGCGAGGCTGAGGCCCTGGATCAACCGAGAGTAGGGGAGGCCGTTGAGGCGGCTGGCGGCGTTGATGCGGATGATCCAGAGACGGCGCATGTCGCGCTTGCGCGTCCGCCGGTCGCGGTAGGCATAGGCGAGTGAGCGCATCAGCGACTCGTGCGCGCGCTTGTAGAGGCGATTGTTGGTGCCGTAGTGGCCCTTGACCTGGGCCAGCACCTTCTTGTGGCGGCGGTGGGCGGTGACGCCCCGTTTGACGCGAGCCATGATTCCCCTCACGAACGGACGGTCAGGAGCGGATAAGGGGCAAGACGACCAACGCCGACTGGATCGCCACCGACCCTGCTCCACGCGACGACCCTGAACGGGGCTCCCTATGGAAGACCGTAAGGGAGCATCCGCTCCACCTTCTTCTTGCTCGTGCTGTCGAGCGGCAGCATGCGGTCAAAGGCCCGCTTCACGCGCGGCGCCTTCTTCCGGCGGTTGTGACTCTTCATGCCCTTGGTGCGCATGATCTTGCCAGTCCCGGTGATCTTGAAGCGCCGCGCGGCGCCTTTATGCGTCTTGAGCTTCGGCACGGGACTCGCTTCCTTCCATCGCTGGCGCCACGGGCACCGCCGACACGTCGGCCGGAGTCAGGGCGGAGGCCAGGACCGCGGTCTGATCGGGCGGCAAGTTCGACCCCTGGGCCTCGCCCGCCTCCGACTCTGCCGGCTCGGCTCGGCCGCGCTCCCGCTCCCGCTCGCTCTGGCTCTGCTTGGTCTTGAGCGGGTTCATGAACATCATCATCGTCCGGCCTTCCATACGGGGCAGGTTCTCGACTGTCCCATGGGGCCGGAGCTGTTCCGCCAACTGGTCGAGCAGTCCGCGGCCGATGTCGGGGTGCGCCATCTCGCGCCCCCGGAACAGGACGGTCAGCTTGACCTTGTCGCCGCCGTCGAGGAACTTCGCCGCCTGCCGCCCCTTCGTCTCGAGGTCGTGGTCGTCGATCTTGGGCCGGATGCGGACTTCCTTCAGCTCGACGGTGTGCTGGTTCTTCCGCGACTCCCGCTCCTTGCGGCTCTGCTCGTAGCGGAACTTGCCGT
>JBBSNJ010000745.1:0-2375 GCA_038232775.1 Thermomicrobiales bacterium | reverse complement strand
GGCGACCTCCCCTACGACTCGCTCGCCGCCCCCGCCGTTGGGGCTGCTTCGTTCCCCTCCTCATCGCGGATGCCGTGGCGTGGGGGGATGCCGTCGCCGCCGTCGCCAGCGGTCGGCGCGGCGGAGCCGTCGGCTGCGCCGAGCGCGACGCCCTCGGCCGCGGGCTCGTCCGGCGGGGACGACCGGGCCAGGGCGACGCCGCCCGCCGCCCGCCCCGGCACCCGGCCGGCGATGGTCCCGAGGACGCCGTTGACGAAACGGCCGGAGCTTTCGCCGCCGAAGCGCTTCGCCAACTCGACCGCCTCGTTGATCGCCGCCTTGGGCGGCACCGCCGGCTCCCGCAGCAGCTCGTAGACCGCCAGCCGCAGCACGTTTCGGTCGACCGCGGCCAACCCCGGCACTGGGAAGGCGGGCGCGGCGTCCGCGATGTAGGGGTCGATCGCCTCCCGGTTCGCCAGCACCCCGGCGACGAGGCGCTCCACGTGGGCACGGACGGGCGGAGGCGGTGTCTGTTCGCCGAAGGTACGGTTGATCGCCTCCCGCGGCGCGTGGTCGGTCAGATCGAGTTCGAACAGGATCTGCAGCGCCAGCACCCGCCCCTGGTGGCGCTGCCCGCCGACCGGCTTCCGGCCGCCGCCGCCGCCGCTGGCGCCATCGCTTGCGGTGCGGCCGCCACCGGTCGCCGCCGACCCGCCGCCCCCCGACCCGCGGTCCGTCCGGCGCCGGGATCGCCGACCGCCGCCCGGCTCTCGCTTCGGTTTCGGCGGCCCCGCCGCCGCTTGGTCATCCGTCACCGGTTGCCACCCACACCTTCCCGAAAACCCGTGAACCCGCGATCGTCCCCCGCTCGGTCAGGCACCGCCCGAGACCGGGGGCGGACTATCCGCGCCCTCGGTCTCGCGGGCGCTGACCGGCCATTAGCCGGGGGCGCCGCCGGCGGTCGTTTCGACGGCCATCCCGGCCCGCCCCTCGACGCCCGTTTCTGGGCGCGGGGGCGGCGGCTCGGCGGGCGGAATCAGGCGGTCGAGGTGATCGGCCAAGAAGCCGGTGTGCAGCTCCGCCCGCCGGAACGCCTCGTCGGCGACCAGGCGACGCAGGAACGGGACCGTCTGCGGCAGGCCGGTGATGACGGTCTCGGCCAGCGCCCGCTCCAGGCGGGCGACGGCCTCGTCCCGGGTCCGTCCCCAGGCGATCAACTTGCCGAGCAGCGAGTCGTAGTGGGGCGGCACCGCGTAGCCGCCGTAGAGATGGGAGTCGACCCGGATGCCCGGTCCCCCCGGCCCGACGTAGGTCTCGACGACCCCGACGCCGGGCGCGAAGTCCGCGGCCGCGTCTTCGGCCGTGATCCGGCACTCGATCGCGTGGCCCTTGGCCTCCAGCTCCCGGTCGTCGAGGGTCAGGCGTTGGCCGGCGGCGATCCGGATCTGCCAGGCAACCAGGTCGATCCCGGTCACCATCTCGGTCACGGGGTGCTCGACCTGGATCCGGGTGTTCATCTCCATGAAGTAGAAGCGGCCGTCGCCATCGAGCAGGAACTCGAGCGTGCCGGCGTTGGTGTAGCCCGCCGCCCTCGCGCCCTTGACCGCCGCCCGCAGCAGAGCGTCCCGCGTCCGACGGGGGAGGTTGGGCGCCGGCGCTTCCTCGATCACCTTTTGGTGGCGGCGCTGGATCGAGCAGTCGCGCTCGCCGACGGCGGCGACGTGGCCGTGCTCGTCGGCCAGGATCTGGACCTCGACGTGGCGGGGGCGTTCCAGCTCCCGCTCGAGGTAGACGCTGTTGTTGCCGAAGGCGGCCTCGGCCTCGGCCTGAGCCAGGGGCAGCGCCCGGAGCAGCTCGGCGTCGTCGCGGGCGGAGCGAATCCCCCGGCCGCCGCCGCCGGCGACCGCCTTGATCATCACCGGGAAGCCGATCTTGCGGGCGGCGGCGCGGGCGGCGCCGAGGGTCTCGACCGGGCCGTCGCTGCCGGGGACCAGCGGGACGCCGGCGTCCCGCATCGCCTTGCGGGCCTCGGCCTTGTTCCCCATCCGCTCGATCACCTCCGGCCGCGGCCCGATGAAGGTGACGCCGACCTGGCCGCAGATCTCGGCCAGGTAGGCGTTCTCGGCCAAGAAGCCGTAGCCGGGGTGGAGCGCGTCGCAGCCGGTAACCAAGGCGGCGCTGATGATCGCTGGGATGTTGTTGTACGACCTGGCAACCGCCGCCGGCCCGACGCAGACCGCCTGGTCGGCCAGGCGGACCGCCAGCGAGTCGCGGTCCGCCTCGCTGTAGGCGACCACGGCCGGCACGTCGAGGTCGCGGCAGGCGCGCAGCACCCGCAGGGCGAGCTCGCCGCGGTTCGCGAGCAGGACCTTGCGGACGAGCAGTGGGTCGGTCCT
>JBBSNJ010000744.1:0-2378 GCA_038232775.1 Thermomicrobiales bacterium | reverse complement strand
GGCAACCCCGACCTCCGGATCGTCGCCCGAGCGGAGGACGCCGGCACGATCGACGATCTGGAGCGCGCCGGCGCCGACACGGTGGTGGTGGCGCCGGAGAGCGCCGTCGGGCCGCTGCTGACCGCGGTGCTGGACGGGGTGGGCTGGACGACGGGAGAGATCGCCGCCGCCCTCAACCAAGACGTCACCGCGGCCGGCGGCGGACCGGGGCGGGTCCGCGAGCGCGGCCGCCACGTCCGCTTGCGCCAGGGCGAGGCCAGGACCGCGGCCGTCGCCGCCGGGGCGAAGCCAGGCGCGGCAGCGGCGACCGTCGACCCGGTCCGGACGACGACCTCGGCCCCCGGTCTCTGCTCCCACCTGGACCAGATGCGGGCGGTGACGCCGCCCACCCCAGAGGGCTGCGAGGAGTGCCTCAAACTGGGGGACCGCTGGGTCCACCTCCGGCTCTGCCTCTCCTGCGGCCACGTCGGCTGCTGCGACTCGTCGCCGAACCGCCACGCCCAGGCGCACTCCCGCACCCAGGACCACGCGATCGTCCAATCGTTCGAGCCGGGCGAAGACTGGCGCTGGTGCTACCCGGACGGGATCTATGTTTGACGAAGGATTGGCGCGGTGACCGCCGCCTCGCCGAGCGGGGCCGCCTCCCGCGCCCGGCGACGGCGCCGCCAGACGCGGCACCTCGCCTGCTAGCGCCCGAGATGCGACCCGAGCCAGACCGACGAGTCGGCGGGAAACGGTGGCCGCCTGCTTCGGGCACCGCGGACCGGCAGCCGGCGCTAATGAACGCCTACGACGGTCGTCGGAAGAGTCGTGGGCATCAAAGCCAAGGTAGGGGCGCTGCTTGCTGCGCCCATCGGCCGGAGGCCGACAACCGACACCACAGGTTCTTGAGGAAGCGGAGGGACGACTCTCCTGCACGACGCTCTAGGAGTTTCGCCCCGGCAGGAATCGGCGCAGCAGCTTCCCGACGGCGGCGCCGAGCCCCCCCACGATCAGGGCGATGATCGCGAGCACCACCCCGTAGTCCCACTGGTTCCAGGCGTCGATCACCAGTGCGTCGATCGTGCCGAGAACCAGGAAGGCGACGCCGGCCAGCGGCGCCCAGAGCCAGGAGCCGAGGGCGACCCCGACGCCGAAGGTGGCGAACAATCAGGGCGGCAGCAGATTCGCTTGGATCGCGATGAACAGGATCAACCCGACGCCGACCGCCAGGACCAGAGCGACACCGACCCGACGGGTCGGCGGAACCCTAGCGGACCGGTCTCGAGCGGTACCATTCATCGACCGAAACCCGCCCTCCGATGGCCCGTTCTCCGGCGGGAGCGGAACTCACGGTCCGCGGCGCCGGGTCCCCCGGTGGTCCCCATTGTGGACTCTCGCCCACCGTCGCGCAGCCGGCCGGCGGCGGCGTCGAGCCTGGCGATGGGGCGCCCCCGGGCAAACCGCGGTGCCCACCAACGGGGCGGAGGTGCCGAGTGGAACCGCTGCGTGGAACCAGCGGCGCGGCCTCGCTGGCGCGACACCGAGGCGGACCTCGGCCGCCAAGACTGAGTGACCAGTGATGGAGCGCGGAGCAGTGTCACAGCCGCCATCGGGGACGCCGCGAGCGAGCGATGACGGCGGCGTCCGCTCGCCGCTGCCGCTGGTCCCACCCCCGTCGCCTCGGGCACGGCTGACCGGCCGCGTTAAGCGGCTGGCGGCAAAGGCGGGGCTGACCGTCTCCGCGGTCACGACGGCCGAAGCCTTCCCGGAGTTGGAGCCGGTGCTGCTGCGGCACATCGCCGCGGGCCGGGTGGCGGGACTCGACTGGTTCACGCCCGAGCGGGCACGCCTCTCGACGGCGCCGCGGAACCTCCAGCCGAGCGCGCTCGCGATCGTCTCGGTTGGGGTCGCCTACTGGCCGGGACCGGGGGAGAAGCCGACCGACGGCGAACCGCGGGGCCGGATCGCCCGCTACGCCTGGGGGGTCGACTACCACGACCTGCTGAAGCGCCGGATGCGGTCGCTCCACGCCGCGATCGAGACCGAGATCGGGGAGCCGGTCGAGGCCCGCTTCCTGGTCGATACGGCGCGGATCGTCGACCGGGCGGTGGCGGCGCGGGCGGGCCTGGGATGGTACGGCAAGCACTCCTGCCTGATCGTGCCGGGTCACGGCAGTTGGGTGCTCCTCGGCGAGCTGCTGCTGGCCCTGGAGCTGGAGCCGGACGCGCCGCTGGCGAAGGACTGCGGCCGCTGCATGATCTGCCTCGACCGCTGCCCGACCGGGGCGATCGTGGCGCCCTACACCGTCGACGCCCCGCGCTGCCTCTCCTTCCAGACCATCGAGCAGCGGGGGAGCATCCCGGTCGACCTGCGCCCTCTGCTCGGCGACTGGGTCT
>JBBSNJ010000743.1:0-2383 GCA_038232775.1 Thermomicrobiales bacterium | reverse complement strand
GGCGAGCGGTCGCGCGCGGCGCGGCGCCCAGCGCCGGTCAACACTGCCGCGCCAGCCGCGCGAGCGGAGACGGAGCAGCCTGCCCCATGAGCGTCCCCTCGACCCCGTCGCCCCGGCCGTCGACGCTGGGTCCGGCGACGCCGGCCGTCGCTGAGGCGGGCGACGGCCGGCGGTTCGGCCTGATCGATCTCCTCGGGCGCTTCGCGCCGCTCCTCTTCCTGGCGTTCCTCGTGATCGTCCTCTCGGTGTTGGAGCCGCGCTTCTTGACCGGCCGCAACCTGTTCAACGTGATGCGGCAGATCTCGTTCATCGGCATCTTGGCGGTCGGGATGACCTTCGTCATCCTGACCGCCGGGATCGACCTCTCGGTCGGCTCCCTGCTCGCCTTCGCCGGGATCGTCTGCGCCTCGGCGGCGAAGGGGACCCGCGACCTGCTGCAGGGCGGGGTGGCCGACCCCGGCGGCGTCCGCGTGCTCTGGGCGGCGCTGGCCGCGATCGGGGTCGGGCTGGCGATCGGGCTGCTGCAGGGGACGCTGATCGGCCGCCTCCGGATCCCCGCCTTCATCGTCACCCTGGGCGGGCTCGGCGCCTGGCGGGGGGCGACGCTGGTCTGGTCTGACGGGCAGCCGATCAGCTCGTTCTCGGACGACTTCACCTTCTGGGGGCAGGGGTTCGTGGGACGGGTGCCGGTCCCGGTCCTCGTCTTCCTGGGGTTCGTCGTGGTCGGGCACATCGTGCTCAAGTACACGCAGTACGGGCGCTGGATCTACGCGCTCGGCGGTAACGCCGAGGCGTCGCGCCTATCGGGTTTGAACACGACGGCGCTGACGGTCAGCGTCTACGCGATCAGCGGCTTCTGCGCCGGCGTCGGCGGCTTCTTGCTGACCTCCCGACTCGCCTCCGCCGAGCAGGTCGCCGGCCAGAACTACGAGCTGCGGGCGATCGCGGCGGTGGTGATCGGCGGCACGAGCCTGTTCGGCGGCGCCGGGGGCGTGGTCGGGACCTTCATCGGCGCGATGCTGATCGGCGTCCTCGATAACGGACTGGTGATCCTCGGCGTCTCGCCCAACTGGCAGCCGATCGTCGTCGGCGCGATCATCGTCCTCAGCGTCTTCGTCGATCAACTGGCGAAGGCACGGCGGCGGTGAGGCGATCGCCGCAGAAGGTGCGCTGGCCGCGGCCGCGAAGTCCGGGGCCGGGAGCAGCGGCACTGCGGCGCCGGGCATCGGACGCTAGGAGCGACCGCCTTCCAGCGTGAGAGGAGCGTACCAGCGGCAAGAGTGATCGGTCGCAGCGTTTCAGAGTGCGGACCGAGGACGGCGTCGTCCTCGGACCTGGCTGAGCAGAGGAGGCTTCGATGTCCCGCAAGCTTTCGGTGAACCCGACCTCGTTGACGACGACCCCGGCGACCCGCCGCGGGGTGCTCAAGGGCGCCGCCGCCTTTGGCGCCGCGGCGGTGCTCCCGGTCGCGCGGTTCGGCGGCGCCGCCGCCCAGGAGCCGCTCCGGATCGCCTTCTCGGTGCCGGGGTTGAACTTCCCGTTCTTCGTCCACATGATGGATCTGGCCGAGCAGCACGCCGAAGAGCTCGGCGTCGAGTTCGTGCCGCTGGACGGGCAGCAGAACGGCGCGCCGTCCTCGACCAAGCAGTCGAACGACCTCGAGACGGTCGTCACCCAGGGGATCAGCGGGATCGTAATCAGCCCGAACGACGCCAACGCGGTCGCGCCGGCGATCCAGTCGGCGATCGAGGCCGGGGTGCCGGTGGTGACGGTCGACCGGAACGTGACCGAGGCCGACACCCTGGCCCACGTCGGGGCCAATAACGTCCGGGGCGGCGAGCTGCAAGGGGAGTATCTGGTCGAGATTTTGAACGACGGCGGCCAGATCTTCGAGCTGACGGGGCAGCCGGGGGCGACGCCGGCAATCGACCGCCACGCGGGCCTCGCCGCGGTCTTGTCCGAGAACCCCCAGATCGAGATCGCCGCCACCCAGACCGCCGAGTTCTCGCGAGTCCGGGCGGTGACGGTGATGGAGTCGTTGCTGACGGCGAACGACGCCCCCGACGCGGTCGTCTGCGCCAACGACGACATGGCGTTCGGGGTCGCCGAGGTGACTGATCAGGAAGGGCTCCAGATCCCGATCGTCGGCTTCGACGCCCTGCCGGAGGCGCTGGTCGCGATCCAGCAAGGGCGGATGGCGGCGACGATCGAGCAGTTCCCCGGTCAGCAGGCGACGACCGCGATCGACATTTTGGTCGCCTTCCTGCGCGACGGCACCGAGCCGGCCGAGCACGACCTCTACCTGACCCCGATCATCCTGACCGAGGAGAATCTGGGCCAGGCTGAGCGCGCGGCCGAGGCGGGGATCACCCCGACCGGCAGC
>JBBSNJ010000742.1:0-2389 GCA_038232775.1 Thermomicrobiales bacterium | reverse complement strand
GGGGGGGGGGGGCGGGCGGGGGCGGGCCCGAGGGGGGTGAACCGGCGTGTGCGGCGCCCCGTTGGCCGAGCGCCGATCGCCGACCCCCACCGGCCGATAGCCCGTCGGTCATTGCCAGTCGAGCTCGGCCGGGCCGCGCGCCCAGAGCCAAAGTCCGAGCCAAGCGATAGTGAGGAGGGCGAGGCCGCCGAGCATCAGGACGAGCCGGCGCTGGCGGGCGTCGAGGTCGGCGAGGAGATCGCGGCTGGACAGGTACTGCTCCTCGTCGCCGAGGCGGACGAAGGTGGCGCCGGCGGCGACGGCGGCGCCGCGGGCCTCCGGGTAGTCGGCCCAGCGGTCGGCGAGGCGCCGGGCGGCGTCGAGGTCGAGCGCGGCGCGGAGCCCGTCGTCGGCCATCGCGGCGTAGGTGTCGAGCAGGTCGGTCGGGCGCTGGGGGGCCGGGAGTTGGGCGTATTGAGTGCGGGCTTGGGTGGCGAGCGACTCGGCCCGGTCGTAGGTGTGGCGCTCGATCGCCTGCTGGATCTGGCCCATCAGCGCTTCGGCCTGGAGGCCCGTGTCCCCCTCGCGGAGCAGCGACTCGACCTCCGCCTGGCGGGCGGGGTCGCCGAGGTCGGCGGCGAGGCGCAGCGAGCGCTCCAGCTCGGTCTTGGCGGCGGCGTAGTGGGCCTTGGCGAGGAGATCGCGGGCCGGTTGGAGGTCGAAGGCGGCGAACAGGTTCTCGCGCCAGCCGCCCGCGGCCCAGCGCGGCAGGTTCTCGCGCCAGGCTTCTTCGAGGTCGCTCGGGGAGCGCTGGTAGACGGTGCGCATGGCGACCCGCCAGTCCGGTTCCTGGCGGAGGGCGGCGACGTAGTCGGCGAAGCGGCGGAGACCGTGGCGCTCGACGAGGAAGGCGACGACGCCGTAGGCGTGGGCCTGTAGCGCGGCGGGGTCGGCGTTCGGGGATTGCGGCCGGTTCAGGTCGGACCAGGAGAGGAGGGCGTCGCGGCCGGCCGCGTTCTGGAGCAGGGCGGCGTGGCGGGCGAGGCGGGCGGTGACCGGGCGCTCGGCGTAGAGCGCGAACCCTTCGTCGAAGCCGCGGGGGAGGCGCCCCGCCGCCGCCCGGCGGGCGATCGCCTGGGCCAGCGCGTGGCGGAGGGCGTTCTCGGCTTCGAGCGGGGAGCGGGCCACGAGGCGGGGCAGGGCGACGGCGACCGCGCCCCGGCCGGGGTCGGCGACGACGGCGGCTTCTCCCGGCGACGGCGGCGGGCGGGGCATCGCCTGGGTCGCCGCCGCGTAGGACGCTTCGCTGCCGTAGACGTCGACCTCGAGGGGAGCGGCGGGGAGGGGGAAGAGGGTGGTCAGCTCGTCGACGGCGCGGTTGGCGGCGGGGCCGTAGGCGATGGCGAAGGCGGCGGCGTCGAGCGCCGCGCCCGCCTCGACCTGATAGCGGAGGTGGCTCGACTCGGCGCCGGTGAAGCCTTCCGGCGGCCCGAGATAGGGGGGCGGCGGGACCTGGGCGGCGGCGGCGGCGGGGAGGAGGGCGATCAGGATCAGGATGGGCAGGAGCGAGCGGGTCCAGGTCGCCGGCCACCGACGGGGGCCGGTGCGATGGGGCGCCACGATGGGATCGGCGGGCGGCGGGGGGTGGGGAACCAGGAACGCTTGTCCCATCGGGCTCTCCCTCCAAGGGACGCTGGGGGATGCGTCGCTCGACGGTTCGGGGCGGGAAGGGGCGCCCCACCAAGGATGTGGTTCAGGAACGCCGGACCCGGCCGCCTCGCGGCGGTGACGAACCTTCGTTGGGCAGTCAACGGCGTCCGCCGAGTATAGCAGGCGGCCTCGGGTCATCCTCACGCGACGTAATGTGGGATACGGTCGGCGGCGGTTGCGGGTGCTGTCGGTCGGGCTGGGAGGCCGAGGTCGCTTCCCGCCCCGGCGAAGGCGGGCACAGCGCCTCAGGCCATCGCAATGACGAGCCTCGGCGTGGGGTGGGGCGCGGCGGAGAGGGCGGCGGCCGGCGGCCGGCAACGATGCCGGCCGCCAGCGTGAACCTGGCCACCGCAGCCGTACGTCGCTTAGGCGCCAGCGCGTTCGATCACGTCTTTCTTGGTGACGGTCAGGTAGAGGACCAGCCCCAGGATGGCGAGGAGGAAGAGCGCGCTGGTGGCGATCGTGCCCAGACCGAGACCGCCGCCGTCGGTCGGCTGCGACAGGTAGTCCCCGAGCGAGGCGCCGAGCGGCCGGGTCAGGATGTAGGCGAGCCAGAAGGCGAGGACGGCGTTCAGGCCGAGGCCGAAGTGGGCGAAGCCGACCGCCGCGATCAGGCCGCCGAAGACGAGCGCCGACGGCCAATAGCCGAGGTCCATGCGCTCGGCGACGAGGTCGCCGGCGGCGGTGCCCAGGGCGAAGG
>JBBSNJ010000741.1:0-2392 GCA_038232775.1 Thermomicrobiales bacterium | reverse complement strand
GCGCATCTTCCCCAACCGGGCGAGCCTGCTGCGGCTGGTGACGGCGCTGGCGATGGAGCAGAGCGAGGAATGGGTCAGCGGCCGACGCTACCTGGACACGGAGCCGCGGCGCGAGGCACGGCGGTCGCCGGCGCCCGAGCCAGCCCACGCGCCGGCCGCGGCCTGAGGGGGACCGACGCTTGGAGGAAATCTACAGAACCTTTAGGACTTGACCCCCCCGCCCGCCCGCCCGCCTTCCCGGACCGTTTCGGTTCTAGTCCGTGGCGGTGGCTTGCTACGGTCTTCGGTTGAACCGTTCGGTTGCTGAACATGGGGAATGCTCCCCTCTCGCGTCCACGGGGGAGGGTTCGGCGGTGAGGGCGTATCTCCCCAAGGGACCGGGAGTGATCATCCGAAGTTGGTAGAGACCGGCGATCCAGGTGGATCGGGGTCCGAACGCCGCGGTGGCTGGTGGACGGGGCGGCGTTCCGGATGGCTGCGCGGCTCCGGCGCGGCCCCCGAAGCTCCGCGCGGTGGCCAGCTCCAATCTGTCCGGGAGAGTGCCCCCCCCCCTCTAGACAAATGCCCGTGATCCCCCTCGGAACTCGCCGCCCCTGGGAGCGCGTTCGCCCCGCCCCGCCGCCCACCGGCGCGAAGTCCTCCCCGCGATCACGGCCGCCGCCGCTTGACGCCGCCCGCCCCCCCCGCCTAGGCTGCCGCCCACGAGCGGAAACCGCCGCATTGGGAGTCCGATCCGCCCAGCTGGGAGACCGGCCGCCCCGGCGCTGGCGAAGGCTTGCGCCGCGTCGACCACCGCCACCGACCGCCACCGACCGCCGCCCCGAATCGCGGACGCGCCCGCGCCGCGACCGGACGTCCGCCCCGACCCTCGACCCGGCGCTCCTCGCCCGGTCGGGGCCAGTGCCCCAGGCTCCGCGGTCCGTCGCTCCGGTGCCACCCCCAAGGAGTGCCACGCCGTGGACTACCCCGCTGCCGCCCGCGCCGCACTCGACCGGATCGGCGAGACGAAGTCGCTCGTCCATCAGATCACCAACCTCGTCGTCGCCAACGACTCCGCCAACCTGACCCTCGCCTTCGGCGCCCTCCCGGTCATGGCCTACGCCCCCGGGCAGGTCGCCGAGACGGCCGCCCTCTCCCAGGACCTCGTCCTCGACGTCCGCACCCTCTCCGACCTCGGCCTGGGTACCATCCCACCCCCGTCGTAGGGGCGCTGCGTGCCGCGACCCGCCGCCGACCCCGCCACCACGAGGAGCCGCCCGATGAAACAGCCCTTCACCGCCAGCATCACCCAAGAGGACGACTGGTACATCGCCCAATGCCTGGAGGTCGACGTCGCCAGCCAAGGCCGAACCAAGGAAGAAGCGCTTTCGAGCCTCCACGAGGCCCTGGAACTGCATTTCGAGCCCCCGATCGCGACCATCGTTCCGGAGGTTCGCACCATCGAGGTCGAGATTGGCGCCGCTTAGGCCCCGACGCTACCGCGAGGTCAAGCGCAAGTTCGAAGCGGCCGGCTTCATCGAAGGCCGCCAAAAGGGCAGTCACGTCAAGTTCGTCTCCGCCACGCCGGCCGGCACCCGGACCGCGATCGTCCCCCACCACGGGGAGGTCAAGACCGGCACCCTCCGCAGCATCCTCCGCCAGGCAGGCTTGACCGAAGACGAGTTCTAGCAGCTATGAACCGTGGCATCGCCGGCGGACGCTCCTGCACCGAGGCTCGCCTGGACGCCGCCGCCGCCGTTCGCTCCGAGATCGTCTCCCCATGGGCCAACGGTCATCCCGCCTCCGTGGGCCGGGAGCACATCGACCCTGGCAATCCTCGCCTTCATCGATGGGCCTCTCCGCAGATCGGCTGGACCTGTCGCCGTCCCGATGCCGCCCTCCGCGGCGACGACCGCCGTTGCTTCACCCCCATCCTCGAAGCCCAGCTCCAGCGCCTCAACCCTGGCCTCGTCGATCCCGCCCAGTTCCGCTCCCACCGGGGTCATTCCCGCGCTTGAGAAAGCATCTCCCCCAACGAGCGCGAGCAAGCTTTCCTCCCCCTTGCCCGCGCCCGCGCCCGCGCCCGGGGCAAGGGGCAAGGGGGCCGGGAGCTCGCCCTGAGCGGAGCCGGAGGGGCGAAGGTCAGCACCCCCGCCCCCGTTCCGGTATAGTGCCGCCGCCACCCGATCGCCCTCCCCCCGCCGCCGAGGCCCCCTACCGCATGCCGAACGCCCCCTCCCCAGCCGAGCCTCCCACCCCCGGCCCGCTGGCCCTCCGCGTCGCCGGCGTCTCGAAGTCGTTCCCCGGCGTCCGCGCCCTTGACGACGTCCACCTCGAGGTCGCCCCCGGCGAGGTCCACGCCCTGATCGGCGAGAACGGCGCCGGCAAGAGCACCCTCATGAAGATCCTCTTC
>JBBSNJ010000740.1:0-2396 GCA_038232775.1 Thermomicrobiales bacterium | reverse complement strand
TTCTCTCTTCGTGATCGCTTCGCCCTGGCGGAGAGCGGCCATCACCAGCGTCCTCTCTCACCTGCGCCGAAGGTGGGAGCCTCACTCGCCTCCGCGAGTGGAACGGTTCAACTGCTCCGGGTCTGCGACAGTCCACGGTTTGGGAAGCGAGCGCGGCTCGCAGATTAGAACACCTTGGCCTTTGAAGGGGCTCCGAACCGCGGGCGAACAAGAGCCAATGCGTCGTCATCAGGGCGCTTTGGCGATGCCATACCGGATCTGGTTGAACCGTGGTGCTCTGGCATTTGGAAACGGCTCCCCTCGCCCACCGCAGCGGGAGAGGGGTCGGGGGTGAGGGCCTCTCTCCGGCAAACGCACTTGATCACCCGGACTCCGTATCAGAGGGAACAGTCTCTCCGGACTCCGCATCGGCGGTGAGACCATCCTCGGGGGCGAGTTGGCAGGTGGGGCAGAGATAGGTTCCGCGGGCCCCAACGCGAATCTTGCGGACAGACGTGCCGCAGGTTGGGCATGGCTCGCCCGCGAGGGCGTGGACGGCGGGGAAGCCGTCCCGAGGGTGAGCGCGGTGGTGGACGATGGTGGCGCCGCCTTGCTCGATGCCGCGTTCCAGCGACCAGCCGATGGCCTCGTGCAGCCGCGCGAGCTCGCTCCGGTCGAGGCTGTTGGCCGGACGGAGCGGATGGAGCCTAGCCCGGTGGAGCGCTTCGTCGGCGTAGATGTTGCCGAGCCCGGCGAGCACGCCTTGGTCGAGGAGGACGAGTTTGAGCGGGGCGCGGCGCCGGGCGAGGCGAGCGGTCAGCTCCGGCTCGGTGATGGCGTCCACGCCGACGCCTTCTGGTCCGAAACCGAAGGCGGCGACGGCATCATCGACGTCGCCGGCGGGGAGCAGGCGGACCCAGCCAAACTGGCGGACGTCGCTGTGATAGAGGGTCGCGCCGTCGGCGAAGTCGTAGGTGAGGTGGGTGGTCTTATGCGGGTACGGGCCGCCCGGGGCGGGGACGGGATGACCAGCAACCCGACGTCGCCCGTCGGGGAGGACGAGCGCGAGCTGCCCGGCGAGCTTGAAGTGGGAGAGCACGGCGAGGTCACCGGACCAGTCGACGATCAGCACCTTAGCGCGGCGCCGGGCCGCCAGGGGCCGGCGGCCGACCAGCGGATCGAGGCTCGGAATCGGCGAGCCGCGGAGGAGCTTCGGCAGGCGGAGATCGACCGCGGCGAGCTCCCGCCCAAGGAGCTCCTGTTCGACGATGCGGCGCATGGTCTCGACTTCGGGGAGTTCGGGCACCGCACGCTCCTCCTATCATGGGCAGATAAAACAGGAGGTCGCCGCCGTAACGCGCGAACGACCAGCGGGCGTTGTCTGGGTGGCCACTCGCCGCGCTAGGCGACCGGAAGCGGCGCCGCCGTCGACCCTCCGGCTCCACGTCCCCCCCGGTCTTTGGAGTGCCGGCCGGACCCATGGACGGGCTCGGAGCGCACGTCGGGCATTGAACGACGCTGCTCTCCGCGAAGCCGGCTCCAGGCAGCCGCGCCACGGGTCGTTGGCCGCTCTCAGCCGCCGCCGGTCGTCCACGGTCAGCGCGGTGTCCGGCGCCGCGGCGAAGGGCAGCGCCCTGAGCGAACCGGAGCCCTGTTTTAGGCCAGGTACCGAATCGGCGACGATTGGAGGGGCGAAGCCGATGTCCCCGCTGCCGCTCCGTGTTCCAGACGGGAAGGAGGAAAGGCGACGCCCGACCGCCTACAACGGAATCAGGATGAATCGAGGGTGTTCCCCGGCGGTCGGCGACCAAGCTCCCCCTTGCCCCTGTCCCGCGCACCGGGAGAGGGGCCGGGGGTGAGGGCCGGCGACCGCCGCGCGAATGCAAAGCCTTCTCCCGGATTCAGTACGAAACGCCGGCCGCTGGTCGGCGGCTTGATACCATCACGCCGCACCGGCCGGTTTAACCGGCGCCGGGCGATGCCGTCAGCGGACGTCGGCGGCGCTGAGATAGCGCGGTGGGGCGGGGCGCGACTTGATCCATTGGGCCGCGGAGCGACCGGCCCGCACGCCCTCGTCCTCGTCGCGGCAGGCGAGGACGACGCGGGCCATCACGTCCCAGGCGGCGTAGGTGGCATCGCGGTGTCGGTGTTGATAAAGAACCTGACGCGGGCCGAGGAGGCGGCCAGCGGACGTATAGCTCACCGCCCAACTGTCGCCGGCGTGGGAGAGGGTGACTTCGGCCCGCCCCGACCGCCAGATGAACGACTCCCCAGTCGTGATCGAGAATCCCCCCACCCCTCTCCCTCCCTCGGTGCTCTGACGCGGCGCGGCGCGGGGCTACGTCGGCGTCCCCGGCGCCGGTGCCACCTCGGTTCCCCAACCCCGGTGGCGGCCAGATGGATGCGGCGGCGGCGGA
>JBBSNJ010000739.1:0-2401 GCA_038232775.1 Thermomicrobiales bacterium | reverse complement strand
GTCCCAGGCAGGCGATCGCCGGCCACGGTCCCGGCTACCCAATCCAGACGCCAGACGCCAGACGCTTGATACGGAATCTCGTTGGTCGCTTTCGCTTCCCGGCAAGAAGGCCGCGCCCCCGGCCCCCTTGCCCCTGACCCGGGCTCGGGGAGAAGTTCCCACTCCCGATAGCAGAATGGTCCAACCGGGTGCCGTATCAGGACTTCAGTCAGAATCCGGTTGAGACGGAACCCGGTAGTGCCGTTCCGGTCTGGATTGCTGGGTCGGCTCCCCTCTCCCGCGCACGGGAGAGGGGGCCGGGGCATGAGGGCCGCACCTTAGGGTTTCATCGGGGCGCGCCGCTCCGGTCCCGCCTCAGCGCTCGCAGGAGATCTCCCGCTCGGCGTCGCAGGTGTCGCGGCGGCCTCGCCCGCCGTCGGCGCGGTCGTTGCCGGGGCCGCCGGCGAGCTTATCTCGGCCGCGGTCGCCGAAGAGGTTGTCGTCGCCGCCGTCGCCGTTGATCGTGTCGCCGCCGCCCGCCCCGCAGATCAGGTCATCGCCGCCGCCGCCGTTGATCGTGTCGTCGCGGTCGGAGCCGATGATCACGTCGTCGCCGTTGGTGCCGTTGATCTGGCCGCGGCCGGTGATCGTCGCGGCGACGCCGTCGCAGGTCCGCCCCTGCTGGGGGTCGGACGAAAGCAGCACTTCGTCGAAGGCGTTGACGCCGTCGTTGCCGCCGCGCGACCCCTGGGCCGCCTGGACCGTGCCCTGATCGACGAAGGCCCCGACCGCGTCCTCCGCCGTGTAGTTGCCCGGCAGGTCGCGGTAGAACCCCCGCAGCGTCCGGCTGTTGACCCGCTCGACCCGGAAGGCGCCCTGGCTGGGGATCGTGCTCGATTGCTCGGCCCGCGGGAAGTAGATCTGGAGCCCGCTCGTGTTCTGGACCACGTCGTCGGTCGTCAGCGCTTCGTCGAAGCGGAAGAGGAAGGCGTCCTCGTTCTGCGGGTCGCGCTCGACCTCGACCAGATCCGGGTTCTCGGTCAGCGTCTTCGGCTCGATGTCGCCCGCCTGGTTGACGTTGGACGGATCGTCCGGGCCGACGTTGCATGGTAGGGGATGAGCGTCAAAAAAACGACTCGGCCGCCGCTGCGGGACGCCGTCAGGCGCGGCTCACTGACGAATGATCGAGCGATCTCAACCGCTGCCGACGCCGACCGGCTCCGGCCGCTGGCTGCCCCGTCCCTCGTACTCGGAGATGACCGCGACCTTCTCGGCCGAGGCGGAACCGGGGTCGAACTCGTAGTTGAGCCACTCGTCGACTAGGCGCTTGGCCAGCTCTGGACCGACGACGCGGGCACCGAGGGTGAGCACCTGGCAGTCGTTGGAGAGGACGGAGCGCTCGACCGAGTAGGAGTCGTGGGCGACCGTGGCGCGGACACCCGCGACCTTGTTGGCGGTGATCGCCATCCCGATCCCGGTGCCGCAGACGAGCAGGCCGCGGCCCGCCTCGCCGCCGGCGACCGCCTGCGCGACATCAAGCCCGACGTGGGGGTAGGCTGTCGCGTCGCTCGCGTCGGGGACGCCGAAATCGCGGACCTCGGCGACGCGGGGGTCGGCTTCGAGCTGCCGCTTGAGCGCGTTCTTGAGCTCGACGCCGGCGTTGTCGGCACCGATCGCGACGACGTAGGGGCGGGAAGGCATCTGGAAAGTCCTTTCTGGAAGTGGGCAGTGGGTAGTGGGTAGTACGGAGGTGGGTTAGCGGCAGGAGCCGGGGGATGACGGTGTGTGCGGCGCGGGGGCGGGGGCCAGCCGGGAGCCATCATCATCCGAGTTCGAAGCGACCACGATCGCGGCGAGCTCACTCCCGTACTGCCCACTGTCCACTGCCCACTTCCTACTCCGTGAGCGCTTCGCCGAAGGCGCGCAGGACGGCGTAGATGGAGGTCGCCCCGGCGTCCGGGAAGCCGCGGGAGCGCTCGCCGAGACGGGAGGCGCGGCCCCGCTTGCTGACCATCTCGGTCGTTGACCGCATCCCGGCTTCGCCGGCCGCGAGCGCCGCCGCCCAGGCCGAAGCAAGGTCCGCGCCACCCGCCACGGCCGCCGAGAGCTCCCGGCCGAAGGGGTCGAGGGTGTCGACGAGAGTCTTGTCGCCGGGCTCGGCCTGGCCGAGGCGCTGGACCATGGTCTGGGCGGCGGCCACGGCGGCGGCGACGGCCGCGGGATCGACCGCGTCGTCGCCCGCGGGGAGGGCGCCGCCGAGCGCGAGCAGCCAGCCGCCGACGAGCGCGCCAGAGGCGCCCCCGGCGGCGTCTTGGAAGGCGGTCCCGGCCCGGACCAAGCTCTGGCGGGCGGTGCCGCCGAAGCCGTCGACCGCGGCCGCGGCGGCGCGGAAGCCGCGGACCATCCCGGCGCCGTGGTCGCC
>JBBSNJ010000738.1:0-2401 GCA_038232775.1 Thermomicrobiales bacterium | reverse complement strand
GGCGACGAGGACGCCCGCCGTCTCGAAGCGATCGACCAGTGGTGCGCCGAGCAGATGACGGAGGCCGACCTCGACTTCCTCCGCACCTTCCGGCCCACCATCGAGCTACCGCTCGCCGCCGGCCGAACCCTCCTCGCCTACCACGGCTCCCCCCGCAGCTACGGCGAGGTCATCGCCGCCACGACCCCGGACGACCTCGTGCGGCAGATGCTCGCCGGGCGCCGCGCCCTGGTCCTGGCGGGCGGGCACTGGCACTTCCAGCTGCTGCGGCGGTTCGAAGATGCCCTGCTCGTCAACCCCGGCAGCGTCGGCCTCGCCTACGACCTCCTCCCGGACGGAGCGGTGCGCGTGCCGCCCCGCGCCGAGTACGCCATCCTCGCCACCGAGGGCGACACCCTCAGCCTCGACTTCAAGCGCGTCCCCTACGACCGGGACGCCACCGTTCGCCTGATGTTCGAGCGCGGGATGCCCCACGCCGCCTGGTGGTCGGAAGCCTGGCGGCGCTGACGGCGCCCACCGCCGCGGCCTCGGGGCGCGGCATCGCTAGGGACGCCGCTCAACGACCGCCCCTCCGCCGCGTCCTCCGTCCGACTACTCGTCGATCCCTTGGTAGTTGATCGGGTGCCCGGCGAAGCGGCACTCCCGGTGGAACTGCTCGAACTCCGGGCCGCGCCAGCGGCAGCGGTCGCAATAGGCGGCGGCGAAGAAGTGGTCGAACAGGGGTTGGGCCATCAAGCTCAGCCCCTCGGCGGTGGCGAGGCGCTGGTATTCGGCCAGCAGCAGCGGCTCGACCGCGGCATCGAGGCAGGCCGGGTAGCGAATCGGGTGCTCGGCCCCCGACGCCCGATCACGGAAGGTCAGGACGCGCGCCGTCGCCCCGAGTTCCGGGCGCGGCTCCTCGACGTCGGCCACCAGTTCGAGGACACCCCAGGCTTCGCCGGCCCGCGCCGAGAGGTACTGCAACAGTCGCGCCCGATCGACCGTCCGCACCGCGACCCGCTCCAGCAGCGGCATCACGCGGCGGACCACCTCCTGCGTCGCCTTGTAGGTCATGCCCCGTCTCGTCCTGCCACGTGCGTCCTCCCCGAGCGCCCGGCCGGGCCACGCTCGCCCCCTTGCTGCCCAGTCCCCACCACGGGCTCAGGCGACGACGCCGCCCGCCAACGACGGCCGGACGCGGGCGGCGCTAGTGGCCGAGCGCCGTCTTAGCCGGCCGCGACCACCTCGGCCGCGATCCGCTCGACCACCCCGAACCGCTCGTCCGGCGGCGGCTGGAGCAAGAACTCCTCCATCCCGACCTCCCGGTAGCGCCCGACGAAGTCGCGGAAGGCGTCCACCGAATCCCACGGCCGATCGTCCGGCAGTTGGACCGGGACGTAGAGCAGCGAGCGGAGGATCTCCTTCGGATCGCGGCCGATCGCCGCGCACTGCTCGTCGAGGACGCGGTTGCGCTCCCGGATCTCCGTCACCGTCCCGATCGAGTTCCAGCGGTCGGCGTAGCGGGCAACGATCCGCAGCATCTTCGGCCCGTGGGCGCCGAGCGTGAGGGGCGGCCGCGGCTGCTGCACCGGGCGCGGCCGGAACGGGGCATCGGCCACGCGGTAGTCGTCGCCGGCGTAGGGGGTCGTGTCCTGCCGCAGCAGGAGATCGACCACCTCGACCGCCTCCCGGAAGCTATCGACCAGCTCCTTGGTCGCCGGAAACGGGAGGCCGAACATCTCGTGCTCGGGCACGAACCAGCCGGCACCGAGCCCCAGCTCGAGCCGGCCGCCCGAGACGTGGTCGACCGTCACCGCCTGTTTCGCCAGCAGCGGCGGGTGGCGGAAGGTGTTGCTCGAGACGAGGATACCGAGCCGGACCCGCTCCGTCACCGTCGCCAGAGCGGCGAGGAGCGTCCACGACTCCATCAGCGGCCCCTCGGGCCGGAACGGCGGCACGAAGTGGTCCGGCAGCCAGCACGAGTCGAAGCCGAGCGCTTCGACCCGACGCCAGAGATCGCGCATCTCCGGCCAGGTGCGAATCGCCGGCGTCTGAATCCCGAACCGCGGCACCGTCCCTTCGACCATCTGCCCCTCTCCCTCCGCGAAGCCTCCGGCCCAGGATACCAGTCGCGCGGCGCGGCGAGCGGTCGCCCGTTCGCTCCTGGCGAAGGTGAGCCACCGCCACTGGCGCCAACGCGCCTCGTCCAATCGCGACTCGTTGGCACAGCAGCGGTTGACTCTGGCGGCGGCCGGTGCTAGCGTGACGCCATCCCCGCGAACTCGCGCCGCGCGCTTGGTGCCCAGCGGCCACCGAAGTCGGCCGAAGCTCGTCCGGTTTCCCTCGGGAGACCGGCTCGCCCCGCGCTGTCCAGAGTACCGGGAGGGTGGGACTGGTGCTGGAACGATGGGACTCGACTTGG
>JBBSNJ010000737.1:0-2404 GCA_038232775.1 Thermomicrobiales bacterium | reverse complement strand
GCGTCGAGCGCGACCGGACCGAAGACGCGCGAGTCGGAACTGTTGCGCCGGTTGTCCCCGAGCACGAAAACGGACCCCGCCGGCACCACCAGCTCGCAGTAGCGGCCGCCGCAGTCGGTCACCGCGCCGTCGAGGTACGGCTCGGGCAGGCGCTCGCCGTTGATCCAGACCTCGCCGTTCGCGACCGAAACCCGGTCCCCCGCCTCCCCGATTACCCGCTTGATGTACGGCCGGTCGCTGTCGACCGGCGGCTGGAAGACGACGATCTCCCCCCGCTGCGGCGGGTGGAACGGATAGATGACCGCCGCCTCGCTCCGATCAGCCCCCGGCAGCAGGTTCCACAACCGGTTGGCGTCGAAGTGGGCGTAGACCGAGCGGTTGACCAGCAGGCGCTCCCCGTCCTGCAGCGTCGGGTCCATGCTCCGACCCTCGACCGCGTAGGGCGGGATCACCGCCTGCACCCCGAGGTAGATGGTGAGCGCCAGCAGCAACGTCTCCGCCAGCTCCCGCGCCCCCCGCCCCAAGCCCGACCGGCTCGGTTCGGTCGCCGCCGGGCTCCCGTCCGCCTCCGCCATCCGCCTGCCCCCTCCCGCCGACTCCTCGAAGACAGGCGCGCCGCCCCGCGTCCATCCGACGATTGTACGCTGCCCCCAACTACGTCGCCGAACTTGTCCCGGTCGCGGGGCTGGCGTATCCTCACCAGGCTCAGCCGCGGGCTGGCCGACGGTTGGTCGCACGCCTGCGTCCTCGGCCGGCGCCCGCCCCCCCACCCGCCACCCGCCATCCGGACCAGGCCATGCGCTCCTTCTTCCACCGACAGGGCAAGTTCCAACCGTCCCCGCCGACCGCCGACGGCGACCGCGCCGACCACCAGATTCCCGACGATCTGTGGGTCAAGTGCCCGCGCTGCGGCGAGCTCGTCTACTCCCGCGAGTTGGAGCGGAATCTCCGCGTCTGCCCCAAGTGCTCCCACCACTTCCGGCTGGCGGCCCGCCGCCGGCTCGATATCCTGGCCGACCCCGGCAGCTTCGTCGAGTGGGACGCCGCGGTGCGGCCGGAGGACCCCCTCGCCTTCGTCGATGCTTCCGGACCGTACGGGCGCAAGATCGAGCAGACCCAAGCCAAGAGCGGCGAGACGGAGTCGCTGGTCACCGGCCGCGCCCGGCTCGAAGGACGGGCGCTGGCCCTCGCGGTCAGCGACTTTGGGTTCCTCGGCGCCAGCATGGGCTCCGTCTTCGGCGAGAAGCTGGCCCGCGCCGTCGAGCGCGCCATGGACGAGCGGCTGCCGCTGGTGACCGTCTCCTCCTCCGGCGGGGCCCGGATGCACGAGGGTCTCTTCTCCTTGATGCAGATGGCGAAGACGGTCGCCGCCCTCGCCCGGCTCGGCCGCGCCCGCTTGCCGCACGTCGCCCTCCTGGTCGATCCCTGCTACGGCGGCGTCACCGCTTCCTACGCCACCATCGCCGACGTCGTCGTCGCCGAGCCGGGCGCCTCGATCGGCTTCGCCGGGCCGCGGGTGATCGAGCAGATCACCAAGCAGAAACTCCCGGCCGGTTTCCAGACCGCCGAGTTCCTGCTCGAGCACGGGATGATCGACCTGATCGTCGAGCGGTACGCCCTCCGTGCCACCCTCGACACCCTCCTCGGTCACTACGCGGCGCCGGCCGCCCACCCGTCCCCCGAAGAGACCCTGATCGCGCCGGTCCTGGCTCGCGGGGCCGGCGATGACTGACGGCTCCGCCCCGCTCCCGCCCCTCGGCGCCTGGGAACGCGTCAAGCTCGCCCGCCACCCAGAACGACCGCACGCCCTCGACTTCGTGCGCGAGCTGACCCACGACTTCGTCGAGCTCCACGGCGACCGCGCCTTCGGGGACGACCGCGCCCTCGTCGGTGGCCCCGCCCGCTTCGCTGGCCGCACCGTCATGCTCCTCGGCCACCAGAAGGGGGAGGACACCAAAGAGAACTTGGCCCGCAACTTCGGCATGGCGCGGCCCGAAGGCTATCGCAAGGCCGACCGCCTGCTCCACCAGGCCGAGAAGTTCGGCTTCCCCGTCGTCACCCTGATCGACACCCCCGGCGCCGAGCCCGGGATTGGATCCGAAGAGCGCGGCCAGGCGACGGCGATCGCCCAGAGCCTGCTGACGATGGCCGACCTCGCTGTCCCCAGCGTCGCCGTCGTGATCGGCGAAGGCGGCTCCGGCGGCGCGCTCGCGATCGGGGTCGCAGACCGGATACTGATGCTCGAGAACGACGTCTTCGCCGTCGTCTCGCCCGAGGGGTGCGCCGCGATCCTCTGGAAGGACGCCGACCGCGCCCTCGTCGGTGGCCCCGCCCGCTTCGCTGGCCGCACCGTCATGCTCCTCGGCCACCAGAAGGGGGAGGACACCAAAGAGAACTTGGCCCG
>JBBSNJ010000736.1:0-2405 GCA_038232775.1 Thermomicrobiales bacterium | reverse complement strand
CACGAGGGGGCGCGGGGGGGCCCGCCCGGGGGGGGGCGGCGGGCGCGGCGGCGGTCTCCCCTGATGCATTCCCGCGGGGCCCACCCACGCCTCGGTAGGCGGCGCCAGCGAGGGCGAGACCGGGGGCGAGGGCGAGGCGGCCGGCGATCCGGGCCAGGCGCTCGCGGTGGCCGAGGACGTACTGGGGCATCCCCCAGCGCCAGCGGGCGACGCGGGCGAGGGTGGGGGGGGCGTCGAGGTCGAGCGTTTGCCGGAGCTCGGCGCGGGCGAGGGCGAGCAGGTCCCCGTCGTCGCCGGCGAGGGTCTCCTCCTGGCCGAAGCGGCCCAGGAAGACGCGGACCAGGGCGTGACCGGCGGGGGCGCGACCGGGCCATTTGGCCGAGCTCCAGGTGCAGGCCAGGGCGGGGCGGCCCTCGGCCCGAGGGATGACATAACCGTGGGCATCAAGGGGACGGGGAACGTCCGCCTCGCGGTAGCCGAGGGAGACGATCGCGCTCGAGGCGTGGGGGATGCCCTGGAGCTCGGCGGCCAGGGCCGGGTCGAGCTCGTGGAGCATGTCGGCGGCGGCGAAGGCCGGGACGGCGACGACGAGGGCGTCGGCCGCGAGCTCGGGCCCACGGTCGAGGCGGAGGCGATAGCGGCCGTCTTGGTCGCGGCCGACGGCAATCGCCGTGGCGCCGGGGAGGAGGCGAACGCCGGCGTCGCGCAGGCGCTCGGCGAGTCGGTCGACGAGGGCGCCGAGCCCGGCGGCCGGGGTCAGGACGGGGGGCCAGCCGGTGGGGGCGGGAGCGGTGCGCTTGGCGGCGAGGACGCCTCGGATCAGGCCGCCGTGGCGGCGCTCGCCGTCGCGCAGGTGGGGGAAGGTGGCGGCCAGGCTGAGGCGGTCGCCGTCGCCGGCGTAGATGCCGGCCATCAGCGGGTCGACCAACCAGTCGTAAGCTTCGGGGCCGAGGCGGCGGCGGACGAAGGCGGCCAGCGGCTCGTCGGCGTCGTCGCGGCGGGGAGGGAGCAGGGCATCGAGGGCGACGCGCGCCTTGCCGGCGGGAGAGAGGAGCCGGCTGCCGATGAGCGGACCGAAGCGGGTGGGGACGAGACCGCTGAAGCCCTCCGGCAGCTCGTGGAGGCGTTCGGAGCGGAGGACGAAGGCGCGGTGGGGTTGCGGGGTCGCCCCGATCAGGTCGTCGCCGAGGCCCACCTCCTGGCAGAGGCCGAAGCCGCGCGGTTTGGCGGCGAGGAAGGAGTCGGGGCCGCCCTCGACCAGGAAGCCGTCGATCCGCTCGGTCACGATCTTGCCGCCGAGGCGGCTGTCGGTCTCGACCAGGGTGACCGCGGCGGCGGGGGCGACCTGGGTCAGGCGGTGGGCGGCGGCGAGGCCGGCGATGCCGCCGCCGACGACGACGACGTGGGGCCGGTCCTGGGATCGGCTTTCGGGGAGCAGGGAACTCACGAGGCGACCGGCAGCCAACCGGCGGCGGCGGCGCGGTCGCGGACGAGGCCGGCGAGGCCGGCGATCATCGCCGGGTGGTCGTTGACCATCGCGATCCGCTCAAGGTGGACGCCGAGGGATTCGGCCTGGCGGGCGAACTCGACGTCGATGTCGAAGAGGATCTCGACGTGCTCGCAGACGAAGCCGATCGGGGCGAGCAGGACGTGGCGGGTCCCCTCGGCGGCGAGGCGGGCGATCACCTCGCCGGCGTCGGGGCCGAGCCAGGGATCGGGGGTCATCGCCGCGCTCTGGAAGGCGAAGCCGTGGGGTTGGGGGGCGATCCGGGCGGCGAGGGCGGCGGTCGTCTCGGCCAGTTCGCGGGGGTAGGGGTCGTCCCAGGTCAAGATCTTCTCGGGCAGGGAGTGGGCGGTGAAGATGACCGGGACCGTGGCCCGGACGTCCTCCGGGAAGCGGGCGAGGGCGTCGCGGACGCGGTCCTCGACGGCGTCGAGGAAGCCGGGGAGGAGGTGCCAGCGCTCGATGGGGGCGATCGCGATCGGGGAGTCGGCGTTGTCGACCCGCTTGTAGTAGGCGCCGATGCTCATCCGGGAGTAGTGAGGGGCCATCACCAGACCAACGGCGCGGTCGATCTCGTCGTCGCCCATCTCGGCCAGGACGTCCTTGATGAAGGGGTGCCAGTGGCGCATGCCGACCGAGACGCGGTAGCGTCCGGGGTCGTCGGCGTCGAGGGCGGTCTGGAGAGCGGCGGCTTGGGCGTTGGTCAGCTCGCGGATCGGGGAACGGCCGCCGATTTGGGCGTAGCGCTCGCTGATCTCGTGGACCAACTCCTCGGAGGTGGGGCGATAGTTGCGGACGTCGCTGAGGTAGGGGGCGACGTCGGCGAGCGAGTCGGGGCCGCCGTAGGCCATGACGAGGACGCCGATCGGGTCGGCGGGCGGATGGGGGGTCGGTGTCGGTG
>JBBSNJ010000735.1:0-2407 GCA_038232775.1 Thermomicrobiales bacterium | reverse complement strand
GTGATGCCGACCGGCTCGGGGAAGTCGGCGATCTACCAAATTGCCGGGGCGCTGACGCCGGGACCGACGGTCGTCGTCTCCCCCCTGATCGCCCTCCAGCAAGACCAGATCGAAGCGATCACGGAGGACGAGGGGCTGGGAGGCGCGTCCCCGCTCAACTCCTCGATGGGCAAGCAGGCGCGGGAGGCGGCGCTCGCCGCCTACGCGGAGGGTGACCTGGAGTTCCTGCTGCTGGCGCCCGAGCAGTTCGCGAACGAGGCGACGATGGCGGCGCTGCGGGCGGCACCGCCGACCCTCCTCGTCGTCGACGAGGCGCACTGCATCAGCGAGTGGGGGCACGACTTCCGGCCCGACTACCTGCGGCTCGGCGCCGTGGTCGAGGCGCTGGGGCACCCCCGCGTCCTGGCGCTGACGGCGACCGCGGCGCCGCCGGTGCGGCGCGAGATCGTCGACCGGCTCGGCCTGCGCGACGTTCGGATCGTGGTCCGCGGCTTCGACCGGCCGAACATCTGCTTGGCGGTCGAGCGGTTCGAGGAGGAGAGCGAGAAGCGGCAGGCGCTGATCGAGCGGGTGGTCGCGGCGCCGAAGCCTGGGATCGTCTACGCCGCCACCCGGCGGCGGGCCGAGGAGCTGGCGGCGGCGCTGGTCGAGCGGGACCTCGCCGCCCTCCCCTACCACGCCGGGATGCCGATCAAGGCGCGGGAGCGGACCCACGACGCCTTCCGCGCGAACGAGGCCGAGGTGATCGTGGCGACGACTGCATTCGGGATGGCGATCGACAAGCCGAACGTCCGCTTCGTCTTCCACCTCGACGTCAGCGACGCCGTCGACTCCTACTACCAGGAGATCGGGCGCGCCGGGCGCGACGGCGACCCGGCCGAGGCGGTCCTCTTCTTCCGGGAGCAGGACCTCGACCTCCGGCGCTTCTTCGCCGCCAGCGGCCGGATTGATCAGGAGCAGATGGAGGGGGTGGCCGACGCGGTGCACGAGGCGGCCGGACCGATCGCGGTCGAGGCGCTGGCGGCGGGGAGCGAGCTGTCGGAGAACAAGGTCGCCCTCGCCCTGAGCCGCCTCGAAGAAGTCGGCGCGGTCGAGCTCCTGCCGAGCGGCGACGTGGTGCCCGACGGCAAGGCGCCGGCGAAGCTGGCGCGGGCCGTCGCCGAGGCGACCGAGACGCAGGAGAACCTGCGCCGATTCGCCCGCTCGCGGGTCGAGATGATCCGTGGCTACGCCGACACCACCGACTGCCGCCGCGAGTACCTGCTGACCTACTTCGGCGAGGCGTTCTCGCCGCCCTGCGGCCGCTGCGACAACTGCGACCGGGGGAGTTCGGTGGCGGAGGACGCCGACCGCTACCCCTACCAGCTCAACGGGCGGGTGGAGCACAAGCTTTGGGGAGAGGGGCTGGTGCTCCGCTACGAGGGGGAGAACGTGGTCGTCCTCTTCGAGTCGGTCGGCTACCGGACCCTCGGGCTGGCGATCGTGGCCGAGGAGGGCCTCCTCGCGGCGGCGGGCTGAGGTCGACGACTCGCTTGCCGCGGGCTCTCGGTTCCGGGTGGGCGAAAGAATCCGTCCCCGCTCCAGCCGAGCCGACTCCCCGTTCGGTTCCGGACGACGGGCCAGGGTTGGCCCCGGTAGCCCACCGGGGGGCGTCGCGGCCGTCCGGGAGCCAGCGGGAGCGCCGACGCCGTCACGCCGGCGGCAGACCCTTGGCACCCGGCGTGCGGAATGCCTGCCTGTTCGACCCTCGAAAACTGCCGTCGGTAGTACTGCCTCGCCCACGACCGAAGGATTGGCCGTAGAATAGCGGGGTGGTGGGTCGTTGGATGCCCGCCGGACCGGAGAGACGCCTGATGCCTTTGCCGCTGCCCCGACCTGGTACGCCCTCCCCCCTCGACGCGTTCCTCGACGCCCTCTCCCGTCTCCTCAACCTCCCGCATCGGCCTGTCCCGGCACCGGTCCCGATCCCCGTGAACGGGCGACGCCCGGCGCCCGGCAGAATGCCGACCCGCCGCTAGCGAGCTCCCCCCAAGCAGACGCGCCGGCAACCTGACCCCGCCGTGCCGACGACCTCAGCCGTGGGCGCAGCGGCCGAGTGCCGGTTGCGCTCTCCGCGGCACGGGTTCCCAAGCGATCGAACGCCGCCGGCTTTCGGCGGCGTTTTCGTGCTCTCTCGCCCGAAGCCAGTGCCGCCAGCTGCCGCTCCATCCAGCTCGCGCTTTCGCTGACCGCCGGAGACGTGTAGAATCGCGGCCGTCGAACGCAGCCGGCGGGAGCGCCGCCGAACGAGGTCGCCGTCGCGGCCCGGTCCCGGCCCGGAGCGTGGCGGGACGGCCGTTCCAGCCGGCCCGATCGCCATCGACCCGGTCGCGTGGCCGGCACCGGGTCCCCACCGGCCGGGGGAGGG
>JBBSNJ010000734.1:0-2413 GCA_038232775.1 Thermomicrobiales bacterium | reverse complement strand
GTGCCCAGGAACGTGAACGGCGCCCCGTGGGTGTGGCTGCACGCGACGAGGATGGCAGCGGGGTCGAGCCCGCCCGCGGCCGCGAGTCTGGCCCGCAGCCGAGCCACCTCGCTGGCCGGGATGACCATCAGGTCGAGGCAGACGATCGCGACGCGCTTCGCCCCGTCGTCGGCGAGGGCGACCCGCCCCCGCAGCGGCCCGCGCACGTCCGTCCCCTCCGGCCACGGCGACGTGCCCGCCATCCGGAGGCCCAACGCGGGCGTGGTGTCGACCCGACCGAAGCCCATGCGGAGCATTCCATCTCCCCCGTCGTCCGTCTCATCCTGGCGCCCGCAGGCGGCACGGCTGGGGTGGAACCGGAGCCTCGGCCGCCGCTCGTCCCGAGTTGTCTCTGGACGAGTCTCGACGGGGAGGCGCTGGCCGGAGAACCCGATCCCCGGTGCCATCCGCTCCCGCCGTCCCCTCCGATCAAGATATCGGAGCCGAGTCCACGAGCGGCCCGGCCTCGGCTCGCGGTCCCGGGGCGACGCCGCTTTGGTCTGTTGGCAAAGCTCGCGGAGGCTTCCGCCGCTACGATCGCTCCCCGTCATTCCGAAAGCTCGGAATGACGACTCTGCCGCCAGACCCTCGTGGTGCGTCGGCCGTTGTGCCCCAGGTAGGGGCGGCGGTTCAGCCTCGACAAGCCGCTAGCGGCTATCGTAGACCCACTCCCCGCCGAGCATCGTCGCCACCGGCCGCACTTCGCGCAACTCCTCCGCGTCAATCGCCAGCGGGTCGCGGTCGAGGACGACGAGGTCGGCCAGCTTGCCCGGCTCCAGCGAGCCCTTGATTCCCTCCAGCCCGGTGGCGTAGGCGCCGCCGCGGGTGTAGGAGCGGAGCGCCTCGGCCGGGGTCAGGCGCTCGTTTGGGCCGAGCTCGCGGCCGGCGACGGTGCGGCGGGCGACGGCGGCGTGGATGCCGACCCAGGGGTTGAAGTCGGTGATCGAGGAGTCGGAGGAGCCGGCGAGGGGGACGCCGGCGTCGAGGTAGGTCCGCATCGGCATCGCCCTCGCCGCCCGCGCCTCGCCCAACGAGTTGACGAACCCTTCGCCGAGATTGGCGAGGAAGGGGGAGGAGACGAGGGCCGGGATGCGGTGCTCGGCCATCAGGCGGAGCGTCTCCGGGGTCGGGAAGTAGGCGTGGTGGACGCGGTGGCGGAGCCACGGCTTGGGGGCCGCCTCCTGGGCCGCGGCGTAGGCGCGGACGACCGTCGCCTGCGCCTCGTCGCCGCAGGTGTGGATGTCCATCGGCCAGCCGAGGTCGTGGACCCAGCGGATCCGCTCCACCAAGCGACCGGGCTCGACCACCCAGGTGCCGCGGTTCTCCGGCTCGTCCAGGTACGGCTCGGACATCCGCGCCGTGCGGTCGCTGATGCCGCCGTCCGGCATCAGCTTGATCCCCTCCAGCCGCAGCAGGTCGTCGCCGAAGCCGCCGGTGACGCCGAGGGCGCGGAAGCGCTCCTCCAGCCCGACCTCGTCCTCCGGCGGACCGAAGCCCCAGGCGGCGAGGAGGAGATCGGTCCGGATCGTCAGCGCCCCTTCCCGCCGCGTCCGCTGATAGGCGCGGATTTGGTCGGGGTAGAGGCCAGGATCGGCGACCCCGGTCAGGCCGACCCGATTGTAGGCGCGGCAGGCGGTCGCGATCGCCGCCACCAGCTCGTCCTCGGTCGGGGCGGGCAGGTGGTCGGTGATCAGGTCCTTGGCCCGGTCGCGGAAGAGCCCGGTCGGCTCGCCGCGCTCGTCCCGCTCGAAGGATCCGGCGTAGAGGACGTCGGCCGGCGGGTCGGGGCGCTCGCGCCCGATGCCGGCCGCGCTTAGCGCCGCCGAGTTGCAGGTCAGCTTGTTCCAAACGCGGTGGAGGACGACCGGGTGCCCCGGCGCGACCCGGTCGAGGTCGTGCCGGGTCGGGTGCCGCCCCTCGGCCAGCAGGCTCTCGTCCCACCCCCGGCCGACGATCCAGCCCCCGGCGGGCGTCTCGGCGACCTCGGCGGCGACCCGGTCGAGCACCTCGCCGAGCGAGCGGCAGTCGTAGAGCTGGACCTGGCCGAGCATGATCCCGGTCGCCAGCAGGTGGTTGTGGGCGTCGATCAGACCGGGGACGACGGCGGCGCCGTCCAGATCTTCGACCGCGGTCCCGGCGCTGGCCAGCTGCCGCATTTCGGCGCTGGTGCCGACGGCGGCGACCCGGCCGCCCGCGACCGCGACGGCCTCGACGATGGAGTCGGCGGGGTCGAGCGTGTGGACGCGGGCGTTGACGAGGACGTGATCGGGCGCGGGGAACCGGGTCATCGACGCTCTCTCCTCTCGCGGACCACCGGCGGTGGATGTTGCCGCGATCCATTATCGGGGCGATCGCCCGCGTCCGCTCGGCGCCT
>JBBSNJ010000733.1:0-2417 GCA_038232775.1 Thermomicrobiales bacterium | reverse complement strand
GGCGCCGGCGATCGTCAGCGCCGGCAACGCCGTCGTCTCGAAGCCGACGGCGATGCCGGCGATGATGTTGGTTGCCGGTCCGGTCTCCGACGCTTTGGTGATCGACTTGACCGGCCGGACCTCGCCGGCGGTGTAGTACTGGGTGATGTAGACGAAAGCGAACGAGGTCAAGATCCCGATCAGCCCGCAGAGCGCGTACTGCCACTTGCCGTAGGGGAGGAGCCAGTAGGTGACGAGGACGAGGAAGATCGCCGAGAGGGCGGCGACGACGTAGTAGCCCCGGTTGAGCTCGCGCATCGGGTCGGTCAGGTTGACCGAGGAGCGGACCGTGAGCACCCCGACCATGGAGGCGATCAGGCCGAAGGCGGCCAGCACGAGCGGGAAGAAGAGGAACCCGACCTCCGGTCCGTCGGGGTCGCCGCCGGCGGCGGTGAAGAGGACGGCACCGAGGACCATCGCCCCGATCATCTCGGCCACCGACGACTCGAACAGGTCGGCGCCGCGGCCGGCGCAGTCGCCAACGTTGTCGCCGACCAGATCGGCGATCACCGCCGGGTTGCGGGGGTCGTCCTCCGGAATGCCGGCCTCGACCTTGCCGACCAGATCGGCCCCGACGTCGGCCGCCTTGGTGTAGATGCCGCCGCCGAGCTGGGCGAAGAGGGCGACGAAGGAGGCGCCGAAGGCGAAGCCCAAGATCCAGAAGGGGGTCTCGGCCACCGCCGGCAGCCCCGCCGGCGTCAGCGGATCGGGGACGAAGCCGAAGACGACCCAGTAGACCCCGAGCACGCCGAGCAGACCGAGGGAGACGACGAGGAAGCCGGAGACGGCGCCGCCCCGCAGCGCGACCGTCAGCGCCTCCCCCAGGTTGCGGCGGGCGGCGGCCGCGGTCCGGATGTTGGAGCGGACGGCGACGTACATCCCGATAAAGCCGGCCACCCCCGAGAGGAGGGCGCCGAAGAGGAAGGAGAGGGAGGTGATCACCCCACGCGCGATCGCGTGCTCCCGCTCGAAGATCGCCACCAGGATGCCGACCAGGATCGCGACGACGAGGGCAAGGAGCGCGATCGTCCGGTACTGCCGGTTGAGGTAGGCGATCGCGCCCTGGAAGATGCGACCGGCGATGTCCTGCATCTCGGGGGTGCCGCGGTCGCGGGCGAGCACGTCGCGCGCGAGGTAGGCGGCGAAGAGGATGGCGACGACGCCGAAGACCACCACCGGTATCGAGAAGAGTACCCGCTCTTCCAAGATCCCCTCCTCCACCCATCCACCGCGGCGGGAGCCCACGAGCGCCGGCACAGCCCGGCCGCCGGGTTCCCCCGCCCGTGGACACGCCCGGCTCGGCCGCCCCGGGCGCAAACGCCGGACACGGGAACGAGCGGTGCGGTGGGCTGCCAGGGAGGGACCGGAGACCGATCGTGCAGCGCAGCAGGGGCCCCCTCACCCCCCCGCGCTCGGCACGAGAGTCTACCACGATGCCGTCTGCCGGACGGCGGCCGCGCTGGCGGGGCCGGTGGCGGCCCGCCGGCGTCCGCCGCCCCCCATACGGAATCCGTTTGAACCAGGCCGCTATTGGGAGTGGGAGCGTTTCCCCTCTCCCGCGCACCGGGAGAGGGGTCGGGGGTAACGGCTTCTCTCCAGGAAGCAGAACCGATCACCCGGATTCCGTGCCGGAGACGGAGCGCAGCGCCGCCCCGAGTCAGCGTTCAGACCCCGGTCCCGGCCGCGCCGCGTCCCCGTCCGATCCGCCGTCGACCGCCAGCGACGAGCGGCGCAGCGCCAGCACCGCGGCCCGCGTCCGGTCGTTGACCGCCAGCTTGCGCAGGATCGAGCTGACGTCGCTCTCGACCGTCTGCGTCGAAACGCCGATCGCGTCGCCGACCGCGGCCTTGCCCGTGCCGCCACTGACCCGCCGCAGGATCTCCAGCTCCCGGTCGGTCAGCGGCGCCAGGGCGCTGGACGCTGCCGCCTCGCCCCCGCTCGCCCCCCGGAACTGCGCCAGCACCGACGCCGCGACGTCCGGCGCGGCCAGCATCTGATCGTTGATCACGTACTCGCCCCGCCCCACCCGCGCGACGACGGCGGCCACCTCCGCCCCCGCCACTTCCGGGCCGAGATAGGCCGACGCCCCGGCCCGGATCGCGGCGAAGAGCTCCTCGTCGCTGCCGGCCGCGGCCACGACCACGGTCGCCAGCGCCGGGAACCGCCGCCGCAGCTCCGCCGCCGCCCCAACCCCCGGCGCGTCCGGCAGCGTCGTCCCCACCAGCACCACCCGCGGCAGCAGCTCGTCCGCCCGCCGGTACCCCGCCTCGGCGGTGGCGGCGGCGCCGGCCACCCGCAACCCCGCCTCCCCCAACGTGGCGGTCAACCCCTGCCGCCGATCGGCGCGCTGCTCCACGACCAAGACCTCGATCGCCTCG
>JBBSNJ010000732.1:0-2426 GCA_038232775.1 Thermomicrobiales bacterium | reverse complement strand
GCCTTGGCTGCCTCCCGCCCGCGCCAGGCCGGATGCTCCCGCAGCGCCTCCAAGCACTCCTTGAGCCCGACCCGCGGCCAGGCGTTCCCGTTCGGGCGCTCGTCCCCCTGCACCACGCAGTTGGTCAACCGCACCTCGATCGCATCGAGCCCCAGCCGTCTCGCCAGCTCATCGACCGCCGACTCGATCGCGAAACTCGCCTGCTGCGCCCCCGGTGCCCGATAGGCCCCCGATCCTGGCTTATGCGTCAGGACCTCGAAGCCGCGCAGATCGAGGTTCGGGAACCGATAGTACCCCCCGAGCAGGATCGAGGCGATCTGCAGCGGCGACCCCGCGGTGGCCC
Source organism: Thermomicrobiales bacterium (assembly GCA_038232775.1). Classification (GTDB taxonomy): domain Bacteria; phylum Chloroflexota; class Chloroflexia; order Thermomicrobiales; family UBA6265; genus JBBSNJ01. The sequence continues at coordinate 2,083 of JBBSNJ010000732.1, read as the reverse complement.
CGGTGTCGAACACCAGCCGCGCTTGGAGCGCCGTGAACGTTCCGTCCCGCTTCGCCCCGAGCTTGACCTCCATCCGGCAGTCGGGCGCCGGATTGCCCGAGAGGAAGTCGTCCATCCGCCCGTACTGGAGCAAGACCGGACGCCCGACCGCGACCGCCGCCGCCGCCACCAGCGGCTCGATCAAGACGAATTTGCCGCCGAACCCGCCCCCGACCGGCATCGGCACCACGTTCACCCGCTGGATCGGCATCCCGACCGCCTCGGCCACCCGCGTCCGGCAGTAGAACGCCGCCTGCGTGCTGGTGTAGACGGTCAGATCTCCGAGCGGCTCCGGGGTCACCAAGCAGCTCTGGGTCTCGAGATAGCCCTGGTGCACCGTCGACGTGTCGAAGGCGAGCTCGACGATCGCGTCCGCTTCGGCGAACCCGGCCGCCACGTCGCCCCGGTGGAAGTGGACCGAGTTGGAGACGTTCGGCGGCAGCGGCTCGTCGTCCTCCTCCGCCTCCTTTGCCGCGTCGGCGTTGTGCATCGAGGCCTCGGCGTCGTCGCCCGTTCCGCCCCCGCTTTGCCGCACCGGCGGCGCGTCGGGCGCCATCGCTTGGTCGAGCGTCGACAGGGTCGGCAGCGGCTCGTAATCGACCTCGACCGCGGCCACCCCGTCCTGGGCGGCGGCGTCCGTCTCGGCCAGCACCAGGGCGACGAAGTGGCCGGCGTGCAGCGCCTCGCCGTGCGCAATCGGCGCCTTGGCCGGTACCCCCGCCTCGTTCTGGCGCAGCGCCAGCTCCTCCGGGGTCAGGACCGCGACCACCCCCGGAATCGCCCGCGCCGCCTTGGCGTCGATGCCCCGGATCCGGGCGTGGGCGTAGGCGCTGCCGACCGGCCGGGCGAAGAGGAGGTTCGCCGGGCGCAGGTCACCCGTGAAGCGCTCCTGCCCCGTCAGCTTCGGCGGTGCGTCCAACCGCTTGACGCGCTGTCCGACCGCGACCCGTTCCGCCACCATCTCTCGACCCTCCCGGTCTCGCTTCTCGCCCGCCGCCAGGGCAGCGCGCTCCGTTCTCGCCCCAGATTCTACCCCGCCCTGCCTCTCCCAGGCGCCGCAGACGCCGCCGACAGCGGTCTCGCGGCCGCCGTCGCGCAACCGGGGCTACTCTCCAGCGGCGAGCACGTCGTCCGGACCCCACTCCCGGACCCGCAGCGGCTCCGCCTCCCGGTCGTCGAGGAAGCCGAATCGCTCGAGCGCCCCGCTCACCTCCGCCGCGTCGGCCGCTTCCCAGAGCGAGAAGATGCGGTCGTCGTGGAGATCGGGCGACCACGTCTTCAGCCACCGCGGCGAATCGCCGCCCGCGGCCGAGGCCCGCGCCAGCTCCTCCAGACGGGAGGGCGGGTTTACGCGCTCGACCGCATCCGCCGGCCCCCGCTTCTCCTTATGCACCACCAGATAGAGCGCCACGTCATCCTCGCTTTCCTCGCCCGCGCCGGCGTCCAGACCGAGGCCGTCCGACGCTGAACGACCCGCACCGCAACGGATCGTGTTCAATCGCCCCCCCCGACGGGTGACTCGGGCGCGGCCCGCGGCGTCCGCCGCGCACCGGTCTCCCCCCGATCATTGGTGGGAAATGCCCTCGCCGGACTCGACCGCCAGCGGCGCTGGTGCTCCCTCGGCCGGAGTCTCGGGCCGACACGCTTCCGAACCGAAACCGAGATCGGCCGTCGAGACGACCACCTCTTCGCCCTTCGCCGCGAGTTGCACCGTCACTGACTCTCCAAACACCCGCCGGGCGACCACCGTGCCGGCCCCGGCAGCGGTCTCGACGGCCTCCCCCAGCCCTGGCAGCCCCGCCTTCAGCATCCGGTACCGTTCGTTCTCGGCCGAGCGAGGGCCGACTCGGTCAGCGGCCACGATCTCGCTCCCGCCAGGGCCGGGACCCTCGGCCTTCACTCCTGACTCCCTCTGTTCCAACCTGAGGAAGCCCCGAGCCGCACCATCGTCCACGGCCCCGATCCGACCCGGCCCGCCGAACAACCTCGCCACCTCTCCCAGCCCGACCCGCCGCCACTTGACCGGGCACCCGAGGCGGGCCTC
>JBBSNJ010000731.1:0-2428 GCA_038232775.1 Thermomicrobiales bacterium | reverse complement strand
GGCGAGCCCTTCGACCGCGGCGCGGACGGCGTCCTGCCGCCAGGCGTCGGGCTGGAGGTTGTCGATGGCGGCCATCGCTTCGAGCCCGCCGTTCTTCCAGATCATCTCCCACATCATGGTCGACACGTAGCTCGGGTACTGGCCCTGGTAGGTCCAGGGGGCGGCGACGCCGCTGGCTTTGATCTCGTCGCAGAGGGCGAGCATCCCCTCCCAGGTGGTCGGGTACTCCCAACCGTTCTCGGACATCGTGACCGCGTTGTACCAGACGCCCTGGAGCCCGTAGGAGAAGTTGACCGCGAAGGTGACGCCCTCGACCTCGGTGTCGACCTGGGTCCCAGGGCGGAGGGTCTCGGCCAAGGTGGCGTCGGGGGTGTCGTAGGCGGGGGCGGCGAGGAGATCGGCCAGGTCGGCCAGTTGGCCGTCGGCGGCGAGGGCAGGACGGTCGAGCTGGCTGGCCTCGATCACGTCCGGCGGGTCGCCGGAGACGAAGCGGGGCTGAGCGATCTCGGGCATCCGCTGCACGCCCTGGTACTCGATCTCGACGCCGGGGTAGAGCGCCTTGTACATCTCCAGGGCGTTGAGGGCGTACTCGTCGCCCCAGCCGACGTCACACATCAGGACGTCGAGCGACTACGACGGGTCGACGCCGAACGGGTTTGCCGCGCCGGCCGGCGGCGTGCCCTGGGCGGTGGCGCGGCCGGCGGGGCCGCTGACCGCGCTCAGCAGGGCCAGGGCCGGCGCCGAGAGACCGAGGGCGGCCCCCCGTTTAAGCAGCTCGCGCTGGCTCGGGCGGGACGCCCGGGCGTCGTCGAGCAGGGCGGCGAGGCGTTGCGTGTCCATCGGCGTGCCTCCTCAAAAGCGGGTGTGAGCACTCCCCCATCCGCGAGCGGGGGTTGCCCTTGTCCGACCGATTGTTTCGCCTGCTGAGACGAGATTGTGTCCCTCAAATGCAGTATAGCGGCGGCGGGAGCAGTGTCAAACGGCGGCCGCCCAAAGCGCGGGGACCCTCTTCTGGGAGCGGCAGACGAGGACGGCCGCCGCCGGTCCCGTCGTCCCGGTTCGGTCACCAGTTCGTGTACGACCCGTCGCGGCGTCGCCAGTGGGGCGCTTCCCACTCCTCGAAGGGGTGGGCGGCGACCGCGGACTCGTCGAAGGCGACGCCCAGGCCCGGGGCGGTCGGCAGGGGGAAGGCGTCGCCGTCGACCTGGGGCATGAGGGGGAAGAGGTCGGCGGGGTACGACTCCGCCAGGTTGTGCTGGTACTCGAGGAAGGAGAAGTTGGGCGTCGCGGCGGCGAGGTGGATCGAAGCAGCGGTGGTGATCGGTCCGAGCGGATTGTGCGGCATCAGGTCGACGTAGCGCGCCTCGCACATCGCCGCCACTTTGCGCGCCTCGGTGATGCCGCCGACGTTGGAGAGGTCGAGCCGGGCGAAGTCGATCAGACCGGCGTCGAGGAATGGGGCGAAGGCCCACTTCGACGAGAACTCTTCGCCGATCGCGAACGGGACCGAGGTCATCGCCCGCAACTGAGCGTAGGCGGCCGGGCTCTCGGCCCGGATCGGCTCTTCCAGAAAGAAGAGGTGGACGTCGCCGATCAGGTGGCAGAAGTGGGCGGCCTCGGCCGGGGAGAGGCGGTGGTGGAAGTCGATCGCGAGCTGGACGCCGGGGCCGACGGCAGCACGCACCTCGCGGATCCAGTGGGCGGCGAGGGCGAGCGACTCGAGCGGCTCGTAGATGGCGCCTTCGCCGCCGACCCAGGCCGGGTCGGGCATGCCGGGGACGAAGCGGAGCACCCGCCAGCCGCGCTCCGACCACTCCCGCGCCGCCTCGACGCAGGCGGGGCTGTCGAGCGCGGCCGGGGTGGCGAAGCAGGGGACGCGCTCCCGGCAGGCTCCCCCCAGCAGTTGGTAGACCGGCACCCCCAGCGACTGGCCGAGGATGTCCCAAAGGGCGATGTCGACGGCGGCGAGGGTGGCGGCGACGATCTTGCCCCCCTCGAAGTAGGCGCCCCGATAGCAGGTCTGCCAGAGGTGCTCGATCCGGCGCGGGTCTTGCCCGACGAGGAACCCCGCGAAGTGCTCGAGCATCGCCTGCATTGGCCGCTCGTGGCCGGAGATGCCCCCCTCGCCGAGGCCGTGGAGCCCGGCGTCGGTCTCGACCTTGACCACGAACTGGTTGCGGTGCCCGACCTTGACCGGGAAACCCTTGAGGGCGGTGATATTCATCTGAATCTCCTGCTTGCGGCTGGTCGGTGATTCCCCGCTTGTCCTGATCGGCTGGGCCGGTCACCACTGCGGCCGGGGATCGGTCGGCGATGGCCGATCGCAATGGCACTCGTCGAGGCGGATCGGCCGCGCGGGAGCGGCCGCGAATTCGAGCGTGAGCCGACCCGCCGCCTTCGGGATCGCGAAGTCCAGCGCGAACGTCGC
>JBBSNJ010000730.1:0-2429 GCA_038232775.1 Thermomicrobiales bacterium | reverse complement strand
GTTCTCGTTGCCGCCCCAGGGGGCGCGGCGGACGGCCGGCCCGGCCGCCCTGCGGCGGCCACCGAGGAGCGCGGCGGCGCCGGCCAGCAGCCAGCGGTGGGGGGCGGGGGGGCCGCCGGCGGCGAGGGCCGGGCCGGCGACGCCGGCGGCGAGGGCGCCGACCAGGAACTGGCCGTCGAGGCCGATGTTCCAGACCCCAGCGCGGAGGGCGAGGAGGAGGCCGGCGGACACCAGCAGGAGCGGCGCGGCGCGGACCAGAGTCTCGCTCCGGCCGTAGGGGGTGGCGAGGCCGCGCTCGATCAGGAGGGCGACGGCGGCGAGCGGGTCTTTGCCGCGGGCGGCGAGAAAGAGGCCACCGGCGCCGAGCGCGATGGCGACGGCCAGGAGCGAGCCGGCGAGGGGGGCGGCGGCGACGGCGGCGGGGCTGAACCGTTGGCGGACGGCGCCGCCGCTCACGCCGGCACCGGCACGGCAATGGGCGACGGGCCGGCGCCGGTCATCAAGCGACCGAGGGTCGTCCGGTCGGCGGCGGCGCGGGGGAAGAGGGCGACCAGACGCCCGCCGACCATGACCCCGATCGGGTCGGCCAGGGCGAGCAGTTCGTCCAGGTCGGAGGCGAAGATGAGCAGGGCGTTGCCGGCGGCGGCGTGGTCGCGAAGGAGGGCGGCGACGGCGCGGGCGGTCCGCAGATCGAGCCCGGCCGTTGGCTCCTTGGCGACGAGGAGGCGGGGAGCGAGCGCCAGCTCCCGCGCCACGAGCAGCTTCTGCAGGTTGCCGCCCGAGAGCCGGGCGGCGGGGAGATCGAGCTGGCGGGGGCGGACGTCGAGCGCAATCAGCCGCTGCCTGGCCCAACCAGCGACGGCGGAGCGGTCGAGCCACGGGCCGCACACGAATGGAGCGCGACGCTGGGCGATCGCTTTCGAGGCCAAGTTGACGGCGACACTGAGGCCGGGGGCGATCGCCTCACCGAGGCGCTCGTCGGAGAGGTAGCTGATGCCGGCGGCGGCGTGGCGGGCGACGCCGGCGTCGAGCCGACGCCCGGCGACGTCGATCCGACCCCCGGCGAGGGGGCGCTGTCCCGCGAGCGCTTCGGCGAGCTCGCGCTGGCCGTTGCCGTCGACGCCCGCGATGCCGACGATTTGGCCGGGGGAGAGGTCGAGCGAGAGGTCGTGGACGGCGCGTCCACCCTGGTCGTTGTCGACGACGATGTCGCGGAGCGAGACGAGCGGCTCGCCGTCCGAGGCGCCGTCCGGCGGGCGCGGCGGCGGGGGCGCCGGCACGGCGCCGAACATCCACTCCAGGAGGCGGTCCTCGGCGGCCCGGCGGTCGGCGAGGGCGTTCGGCGCCAGGGTGCCGATCAACCGGCCGTGCCGGAGGACGGTGATTCGGTCGCAGACGGCGAGCGCTTCGGGCAGCTTGTGGGTGATCAGGAGGACGGCGGGGCCGGCGGCCGCGAGGCGGCGCAGGAGGGCGAAGAAGGGGTCGACCTCAACCGGGGCGAGCGCGGCGGTCGGTTCGTCGAGCAGCAGCAGGCGGGGGCGATGGAAGAGGGCGCGGGCGATCTCGGCGCGCTGCCGCTGGCCGAGCGAGAGGCGGCCGACGGGGACATCGGGCCGGAGGTCGAAGCCGAGGTCGTCGAGGAGGATCGCCAGTCGCCGGCCGGCGGCGGCAGGATTGGGGAATCGCTCCGGGCCACCGAGGAGGGCGTTCTCGGCCAGGGTCAGGGTCGGGACGAGCGCGAAGTGTTGGTGGACGACGCCGATGCCGCACCGGCGGGCGGTCGCCGGGCTCGCGATCTTGATCGGGCTCCCCTCTCGAAGAATCTGACCGGTGTCGGGCTGGACGGTCCCGGCCAGGAGGTTGAGGAGCGTCGTCTTGCCAGCCCCGTTCTCGCCGAGCAAGCCGTGGATCTCGCCGGGAAGGAGGGCGAGCGAGATGGCGTCGTTGGCGACGACGGGGCCGAACCGTTTCGAGACGCGCCGCAGCGCGAAGACGGGCGCGGGGTCGGCAGCGGCGGTCACCAAGTCGCCGGCGGCTGGGGGCAGCGGTCGGTCTTGTCGTTTTGATCGCACGACCGGCAGTGTAGGTGTCGGCGGGTCGGGTGTCGATGCCGGCCGCGGCGGCCGTGGCGCCGGTCCGCTCTCAATTGCGGGCGCGGGGCCGGCGGCTGCCCGGACCGCTCGGAGACGCACCCCCGAGCACGGCCGACGACCCCGCCTCGCCGCCGCCCGTCAGGGAATTGATGTCGGTTGACCGAGTCCGGCGGTGGGCGCTGAGCTCGGCTCGGGTGGAGGTTGACGTCCGTCGCGGCGGGAGGCGCCTTCCGGCCACCAAGGGGTACGGTCAGCTAACCGGGGGTGGCTGAGGTCGTCAGGGCGGGACCCGACGTGTCGCCGTCGAGTTCGGCGAGCAGACGGGCGAGATCGAGC
>JBBSNJ010000729.1:0-2435 GCA_038232775.1 Thermomicrobiales bacterium | reverse complement strand
TGCCCCCGCCGCGTCTACCGGAGCCCGCCGGGTTTGATGGTGGCGGTTGTCGGCCTTCGGCCGACGGGCGCGGCAAGCAGCGCCCCTCCCTTGCGTGGCTGACGGTGGCGGCGATCGACCACAGGCGGAGGGTGAGGCGCGGGCGTTCGGAGCCGCAACGACGAACCCCGGCCGTCTCCCAGAAATGGGAGACGGCCGGGGTTCGATGAGCTTTGGCGGCGACGTCCCGCTGGCGGTCCGCCGGCCCGCCGTCTAGGTCGACTCGACCAAGGCGTTGATCTTCTCGGCGGCGTCGTTGGCCGCCTCCTCGACCGTCATGCTCTGGGTGAGGGCGTTCTGGAGCATCTCGGGGACGATGATGTTCATGATCTCGGTCGACTCCGGCACCACCGGGAAGGGGATGCCGTAGGGGAGCATCGCGGTGGTGACTTCGAGGAAGCTGATCGTGTCGAGCCGCTCCTTCATCCACTCGGTCTCGAAGCCGCGCAGGTTGCCGGGGTTGGAGCCGGTCCAGGCGAACTTGGTCGACCACTCGGGGTGGGTGAGGGTGGTGATCAGGGCGCGGGCGGCGTCGCGGTTGACCTCGTGGCCGGCCGCCTCGTCGGTCAGGATGTGGATATTGGAGCCGCCGAAGACGACGGCGCGGCGGACGGGGCCTTCGGGGATCAGGCCGTAGGCCATGTTGGCGACGATCTCGTCGGCCCGCTCCTTGTCGGAGCCGGTGGCGTTCTCGGCGCGGTCGCGCATCGCCACATACTCGCTCGGGTGGGAGATCATCATCGCGATCTCGCCGGCGATGAAGAGGTCCTGGTTCTCGGTCTGGGTGTTGGTCAGGGCCGAGGTCGGGACCGAGCGGTCGGTGACGTACATGTCGTGCATCGCCTGGAGGGCGGCGATGCCCCCCTCGTTGTTGATCATCGACTGGCGGTACTCGGGGTTCGGCTCGGCCTCGTCGAGGGCGCCGGAGCCGTAGGCCCAGAGCATCGGCATGAAGCGGAAGGGGGTGTTGCCGGCGTTGACCTTGGCGACCATGCCGTAGCCGTTCTTGCCGGTCTCCTCCTTGATGATCCGGGAGTACTCGACGACGTCGGCCCAGGTGGCGGGGCCGGTCTCGGGGTCGAGCCCGGCCCGCTCGAAGATCGCTCGGTTCCAGATGAAGGCCATCGTCTCGTTGTTGGTCGGGATGCCGTAGATGTCGTTCTGCCAGGTGACCGACTTGATCGCGCCCGGCCAGAAGTCCTTGGCGGTGAAGCCGAACTCCTCGAAGGTGAGCTTCTGGAGCTGGCCGCGGGCGGCGAACTCGACGCCCCACAGGATCGGCATCTTGGCGACATCCGGGCCAGCGCCGCCCTCGGCGGCGGTCCGGACCTTGTCGAGCATGCCGTTGTAGTCCTGGTTCTGGTTGTCGAGGGCGATGCTCGGGTAGTACTCGGGGAAGGTCGTCTGGAACTGGTCGTAGATGTCTTTGTCGATCTGGGGCGAGGCCTGGTTCGGGCCGACGTTCCAGTAGATGAGGTCGCCCTCGACGTCCGCCGGGACGACGGCGTGGACCTCGGCCGCGGTGTCGACCTGGACGGTGCCGGCCAACTCCTGGATTCGCTCCGGGGTCCAGGTCGTCGGGTCGACGCCGGTCTTGTCGCTGGCGTCTTGGAGGGCGGCGGCGAGGGCCGAGCGGGAGACGGCGGCGGTGCCGACCAGACCGGCGGCGGCCGCGAGCAGGTGGCGGCGGTCGAGCATGAAGCGGTCGAGGTGGGTGCGCGAGTTCGACATCAGTGTCTTCCTCCTGGTGGAGCCGACGGTGGCTCGATCAACGCGACGGTGGGTCACACCGCGCAGATGAGTTGGGTGATGTGGTGGGTCTTTCGGCTGGTGGGAAGAATCCTCCTTTCGGCGAGTCGGTCGTCCCGGTACTGGGCAGTTGGGCACGTGGACAGTGGGCACCATCGGACTCGACAAAGCGGGCGGGAGCCGCCCGGCCTCGCCGAGAGTGCCGCATGTCGCGTGCCACCTCCGACAACCGACGGGCCGCCGCTCGCGGACCCGGCCCCTGCCGGCTGGCCGACGCGCGACTCCCCGGCGCTCGCCGACTCCGCCGCCAGCGGTCGACCCGGCAGCACCGGGCCGGTGCTCCACGGCGAGGGCCTCCCCGGCAGATGAGGCGGTCGCCACCGGTCAGGCGCGAGCGATCGACGCGATCTCGACCATCAGGAGGACGGTGGGCCGGCCGCGCTCGTTGGCGGCGGCGGTTTCGGCGCCGGTCGGGACGAAGAGCGCGGCCCCGGCCGTCAGCGGCATCGTCGACCCCGGCGCCAACGGCCGCATTGGCCCCGCGGTGGAGTTGGGCGCCGGCGACGCCGCCCGCGCGTAGCGGACGTCGCCGGCGAGCGCCGCCCCCTGGAGCGACCCCGCCTCGCGGGAGGCGAGGGCGGGGCCGC
>JBBSNJ010000728.1:0-2437 GCA_038232775.1 Thermomicrobiales bacterium | reverse complement strand
GACCTCCTCGTCTACGAGTACGACGGCAGCGTCGACGGCGCCGTCGACACCGCCGTCCCCGCCGCCGTCGCCCTCCCCGCCACCACCGAGCAGGTCGCCGCCATCGTCCGCCTCGCGGTCGAGGCCGAGCTGCCGGTCGTCGCCCGCGGCGCCGGCACCGGCCTCTCCGGCGGCGCCGTCGCCCAAACCGGCGGCATCATCGTCGCCCTCACCCGGATGGACCGCGTGATCGAGATCGACGCCGACGACCGGACCGCGCTGGTCGAGCCGGGCGTGATCAATCTCGAGCTCTCGGAGACCACCCTCCCCCGCGGCTTCTTCTTCGCCCCCGACCCCTCCAGCCAGAAGGCCTGCACCATCGGCGGCAACGTCGCCGAGAACTCGGGCGGTCCCCACTGCCTCAAGTACGGCGTCACCACCAACCACGTCCTCGGGCTGGAGGTCGTCCTCCCCGACGGCCGCGTCGCCTGGCTCGGCGGCCGTGCCGCCGGCGGCGCCGGCTACGACCTGACCGCCGCCCTGGTCGGCTCCGAGGGGATGCTCGGGATCGTCACCAAGGCCCTGGTCCGCCTCACCCCGGCGCCCGAGGCGACCCTCGTCCAGCTCGCCGCCTTCCCCGACATCGACTCCGCCTCGCAGGCCACCTCCCGCGTCATCGCCGCCGGCATCGTCCCCGCCGCGCTCGAGATGATGGACAACCTGACCATCCAGGCGGTCGAGCCCGCCTACCACGCCGGCTACCCGCTCGACGCCGGCGCCGTCCTCCTGGTCGAGACCGACGGCTACACCGAAGACGTGCGCGCCCTCGGCGACGAGATCGTCGGCATCTGCCGCCAGGCCGGCGCCAGCGAGGTCCGCGCCGCCGCCGCCAAGCCGGAGCGCGACCTGCTCTGGAAGGGGCGCAAGATGGCGCTGGCGGCGATGGGCCGCCTGGCCCCCAACTACTACCTGCACGACACCGTCGTCCCCCGCTCCAAGCTGCCGACCACCCTCCGCCGGGTCGAGCAGATCTCGAAGGACTTCGACCTCCCGATCGCCAACGTCTTCCACGCCGGCGACGGCAACCTCCACCCCCTGATGCTCTTCGACCGCCGCCGCCCCGGCGACACCGAGCGCGTTCTGGAAGCCTCGAAGGAGATCATCACCTACTGCGTCGAGGTCGGCGGCGCCCTCTCCGGCGAGCACGGCATCGGCACCGAGAAGCGCGGCTACATGACCCTGGTCTACACCGAGCAGGACCTGGCGGCGATGGCCGGGCTCAAGAATGGGTTCGACCCGGCCGGCCGCTTCAACCCCGAGAAGAGCTTCCCCAAGGGCTACATGTGCGGCGAGGTCCGCGCCCTCCGCGCCCAGGCGATGGCGCAGAAGCTCGATATCTATGCCCTCTAACCCGCCCGACCCCGCCCCCGCCCCGTCCCGCTCGGCCCCGCCGGGCGCCCCAGTCGAGATCGACGGCGTCCCCGTCGGCCGCACCGTCGCTCCCGCCTCGCCCCAAGAAGCCGCCGACCTCCTGGCCGAGGCGGCCGGGCACGGCCTCGCCGTCGCCCCGGTCGGGGGGGGGACGGCGCTCGCCCTCGGCAACCCGCCGGAGCAGGTCGACATCGCCCTCGCCACCGCCCGCCTCGGCGGCATCATCGACTACGAGCCGACCGACCTCGTCCTCTCGGTCGGCGCCGGCGCCCCCCTCGGCGACGTCCAGGCCGTCCTCGCCGAGCACGGCCAGGGCCTCCCGATCGATCCCCCCGGCGGCCTCGAAGCCACGATCGGCGGCCTCGTCGCCACCGCCCTCGCCGGCCCCTCCCGCCTCGGCCACGGCACCCTGCGCGACCTCCTGATCGGCATCGCCGCCGCCCACCCCAGCGGCACCGTCACCAAGGCGGGCGGCATGGTCGTCAAGAACGTCACCGGCTTCGACCTCCCCCGCCTCTACCACGGCTCCCTGGGTACCCTCGGCCTCATCGTCTCCGCCAACTTCAAGGTTCTCCCCCTGCCCCGCGCCGACGCCACCCTCCTCGCCCCGGCCCCCTCCCTCGAAGCCGCCCTCGCCGCCGCCGCCCGTCTCCGCGCCAGCCGCCTCCAACCGGTCGCCCTCGAAGCCGCCTGGTTCGACGGCGGCTGGCTGACCGCCGTCCGCCTCACCGGCGGCCGGGACGACACCCTCCGCCCCCTGCTCGACGAAGCCCGCTCGCTCCTCGCCGCCGACGCCGAGGCGCTCGCCGGCCCCGAAGCGGCCGCGTGGTGGCGCGCCTATCTCGCCCGCCAGGAGCCGCGGGCCGCCGAGCGCGAGGTGCTCGTCCGCTGCGCCGTCCGCCCCCGCCAGACCGGCGCCCTCGCCAGCGGTCTCCTCGCCGCCCTCCCCCCCCGCGCCGCGGCGCCGCGCCGCGGCGCCGCCGCCCCGGCCCGGGGGGGGGGGGGGGCGCGCGCCCCGGGGGCCGCG
>JBBSNJ010000727.1:0-2446 GCA_038232775.1 Thermomicrobiales bacterium | reverse complement strand
GGCGGCGCGCAGGACAGCGACACCCTGGGCGACCACTTGGGCGTGCCCCGTCGCCGGGGAGGGTTCGTCGGCGGCGAGTCCCTGCCCCGCGAGCGCAAGTCGCGGGGCGGCGGCGAGGAGGAGCACGAGCCCGAGCAGGACCAAGGGCGCAGACGTGCGCCTCGGGCGCTTGGTCGGACGGTCTCGGAGCGCGAGCGCGAGCGCGGTCACGGGCGAAGCCTCCCTTTGCCCCCGGTCTCGGCCGGCGGGCAACCGTGGTCGCGGCGCTCCCCCACGCCCCGACGCGATGCTCCAACGTCGTCCCCACGTCCCGTCTATCCATACGCGCGACCCCCCGCCCTCGGTTCGCCCGCGGGCCACAGCGGGCCACCGGGCAACCGAACCCGCCTGGAGCCACCTCTTCTTCAGGGCGGCGTCGCGCGGCTCCCACTAGCTCGCCGGACGGGACGGGGTCCAGCTGATCGGTCCCGATCCGGCGGATGACAGCCGCCAGCGGCGGGCCGCGACGCTCCGCCGCCGCCTGGTCGGGTGACCCGAACGACCGCTGCCGCCGGCGAGACCCGCCAGCCGGATGCGTCACCGAAACTGGCCCACGAGGCGCGGCCGCGCGCCGCGATCAAGGCGCCGCCGGGTTTCGCGCCGGAGCGGGATGCTCCACGCCTCGGTGTCCGTCGTCGCAGAGAGGGCCGACGGGCATGCTATCATCGCCGACCGCCCGCCGTCCGCGGGCGGTCGGCGGCAGAGGGCAACCCAAACAGACGCGGCGGGGCGCCACCAGGGGGTGACGATGCGGCTGGCGGTGATGTCCGACATCCACGGCTTCAGCTTGGCGCTGGAGCGGGTGCTGGCGGACGTGGCCGCCCAGGCCGAAGTGGCGCCCTTCGCCGAGACGATCGTCGCCGGTGACCTGTGCGAGGTCGGGCCGGCGCCGGCGGCGGTCCTCGACCGTCTCCAGACGTTCGACTTCACCGTGCTGCTCGGGAACACCGACCGCGACCTCGTCGACGTGGCGTTGGGCGCGGGAGAATCGGGCGCCGACTTCGCCTTGGACCAGATCGGCGCCCCGGGTGTCGCCTACCTGGCGGAACTCCCGTTCTCGCGGCGGATCACGCCGCCGGGCGGGTCATCTCCCGACGACGATCTGCTGGCGGTCCACGCCAACCCGCACGACCTGGAGCGCAAGCTCACGCCGGAGATGAGCGACAGGGAGCTGCGCGAGACGATCGGGGACACGCGCGCGGCGGTGATCGTCTTCGGTCACCACCACGTCGCCTACCGCCGCGAGCTGGACGAGATGCTGCTGGTCGACGTCTCGGCGGTCGGGAATCCGAAAGACGGCGACCTCCGCTGCAAGTACGGCATCCTGACCTGGAGTCCAGAAGCTCGCCGCTGGGAGGCCGAGATCCGCCGCCTCCCCTATCCGTTGGCCGAAACCGAGGTCCAGGTGCGCGCGAGCGGGTTGCCCGACCCGGAGCGGACGCTGCGCAAGCTGCGACGGGCGTCCTACTAGGCATCGCCGGCAAAGGCATCAAATCGATTTCGTCATGGGGTTTGATGAACCCGAACGCCTCGCAACTTCCATTCAGCGCGGAACGATGGGGCAGGGTGGGGTTCTTCGGTAGAACCCTCCGAGACTCTCTCAGAAAGACCAGAGCCAGGCGACCATGGAACCCAAAATAACCGACGAAGCTTCGGGCGTCCAGAGCCCTGCCTGGCCGCCTACTTGGTGGGTTCGCGGCTCGGGCCACGATGGGCCGCACCGCCGCAGCGGGAACCTCAAGCGCAGCGGGAACCTCAAGCGACGGCAGCGGCGATCTCCGGGCGCGCGACCCGAGGCGGGAGAGGGGAGACCGAGCGCCGCGGCGCACGGCGATCGCAACCACGATCCATCACCGCGACGGCGTCGCCCACGCAAAGACGGGGGGAGGGAACGGCCAGCCGTTCCCTCCCCCCGTCTTTGGCATCGAAGTCTCCACGATCTCCCGGTCAGGGAGGTCGCGGTCGCTCCCTCGGTCGCTAGCTGACGAACGCGAAGTTATCGTCCCCGCCGGAGGCATCGGAGATCGCGGTGCCGCCATCGGCCGAGATGCCGATCGAGGTGCTGCTCGAGACGTCGCCGCCATCAACCGTCACGCTGCCGCCGGTGGCGACCTCGTAGCACTTGCCGTACTTATCGCAGACGAGCTCGAAGCCGCCGGTGTCACCGACGCCGATCGCGCTGCCCGTGTTGCCACCGGAGTTGACGTCGCCGATCGCGATCGCGCCGCCGTTGGCGGAAGCGGTCGCCGTGCCGCCATTGCCGGCCGCCGCCGTATCCTGAGCCGAGGCCGCCAGCCGCGAAGCGGCGGTCGTCACGAACGCGGCCGCCCCGGCCATCGCACCTTTGAGCTTGCTATCCATGGAAGTCTTCCTCCGCTGACTGAGATGGGCAGAGCACCACGACGAG
>JBBSNJ010000726.1:0-2462 GCA_038232775.1 Thermomicrobiales bacterium | reverse complement strand
GATCGCCACGCGCAAGGTGCAGGTCGCTCAAACCGACGTGCAGGTCCGCCGTTCCCCAAGCCCCATCGCCGTGCTCGGTCGCCTGGCGGAACGACCGCTCGTAGGTTCGTTCCGCCTCGCGGAGACGACCTTGGGCCATCCTGATGTCGGCCAGGACGTTGGCGCCCACGATCTGGAACTGGGTGAGGCCGGCCCGCTCCAAACGGGCCATACCGGCGACGAAGCTGCGGTGGGCCGCCTCCAGTTCGCCGCTGTTGAAATAGCCGATCCCCAGGACCGCGGCAGCCGCTCCCCGCCACAGATCGTCACCCTCGGGCAAGAGGTCGATCGCCCGCCGAGCATGGGTGACGATGCCGGCCACATCGCCGCCAGCCCCGGCATGATAGGCACGGGCGACGGCGATCGTTCCCGGCAGCGATCGAAACGCCGCTTCGTCGACGACGACCATCTTGCCAGATGGGGCTGCTCGTCCCGCGGCCACCGGCGCGGTCGGCTCCAGCCACCGTTCGGCGTCTCGCAGGCGGGCCTCGGCGGCCGCCAACCCATCGCGGCCGAACGACGCGAACGCGTAGTACACGCTGAGCACGGGCCTCACCCGCACCAGATCGTCCGGTATCGCCGTCAGCCAGCCGTGCAGCGTCTCCTCCTGGCTCGTCCCGAGCATGGGGAGCGCCGCCAACTCGACCAGGTCCGCCGCCCGCTCGACGGCCTCGCCGGCGAGGGCGTGGCGGATCGCGTTTGGTCGAAGCCCGTTGGCCTCGTACCAGGCGCTTGCCCGCCGATGGCGGACGGGGACTTGGTCAGGCTGCTCGACCAGCGCGTGTGCTTGGAGCACGTCGGCGAAGAGGTGATGATCGCGGTACCAGTGGCGCTTATCGTCGAGCTGCACGACGAACAGGTTTCCTCGCTCCAAGGTGCCTAACATCCCGGTGCCGTCGTCCCGACCGGTGACCGCATCGCACAAGGGGCCGGTGAGCCGGTCGAGCAGCGAGGTCTGGAGCAAGAAGCTTCGGACGGGTGCTGGCTGACGCTGCAGCACCTCCTCGACCATGAAGTCCACGATGTAGCGGTCGTCCCCGGCGAACGCCTTGATGAACCCAGGCACGTCCGCTCGCCGCTGCATCGAGAGTGCCGCCAGCTGGAGCCCGGCGATCCACCCTTCGGTCCGGGTCTCGAGGGTCGCAATGTCATCCGCCGAGAGATCCAGCCCCATCGCCTCGGTCAGGAAGGCGGCCGCCTCGTCAGGAACGAACCGCAGGTCGGAGGCTCGGAGCTCGGTCGATTCGCCGCGCCATCGGAGGCGAGCGAGGGGCAAGGGAGGGTCGGCACGACTGGCGATCACCAGGTGCAGCCGAGGCGGCAAGTGGTCGAGCAAAAAGGCGAGCGCGCCGTGGACGGGGGGGGCATCGACCAGATGAAGGTCGTCGAGGATGAGCGCGACGTCGTCCTGGATCGCCGATAGTTCGTTGATCAAGGTCGTCAGGATCGACTCGATCGGCGGCGGCTGAGCGGACCGCAGCATCGCGAGCGCGCTCTCGCCGACCGCGGGGATGATCCGTCGCAGCGCGGTGACGACGTAGGCCCAGAAGAGCATCGGGTCGTTGTCGGTCTGAGCGAGCGAGACCCATGCCGCGGGTCGTCCGCCGGCCGGCGTCGCCGCCAGCCATTCCGCGAGCAGCGTGGTTTTGCCGAACCCCGCTGGCGCGCAGACGAGGGTCAACTTGCGCGTGGTTCCCTGGTCCAGCCGTTCGACCAGTCTCGGCCGCGAGACCAGACCGGGGCGCCACTTGGGGAGGTAGAGCTTGGTCTCCAGGAGCGGGAGGCCGGCGACCGTCTGCGCTGACGAGTTGACCATGGGCGCATTATCGGCCAAAGCTCCTCATCGCGCCCCGCGGCATCGCCGTTAACCAAGCAACCACGATCGAGTTCGTCCTCCGACACGTCCGCCGGACCGGCGACGGGTTGGGTGAGGAACCGGCGTCGGGCAACGCGCGACGAACGGCGGGCGGCAGGCGGCGGGAAGACGGTGGAATGTAATCGCCGCTTCCCCTGTCGCGCGGGGTTCCAAACCCCGCGCTGACCTAACGAAGCCCACTGATGGAGGTTGATTCCTCAATCGGTCCATTCGCCGACGGAGCGGAGGAGGGCGTCGGCGCCGTGCGCGAAGCGGTCGAGGAACGCCCCAACGCGGACCTGGAGGGCTGGCTCGTGGTCGGCGAGGCGGTGGTGGGGGATGACCTCCTGGCGCAACCAGCGCCACGGCCGCTCGGTCGGGTGGGTCCCGGGGGCAGAGGTCGGCAGCCACCGCCGCCGGATCCGCGGGGCGCGGGCCTCGGCCAGGACCGTGGGGGGCTGGTGAACCGGCCAGTTGTCCCAGGCCCGGACGAGGACGCGGGCGGGATCGGCCGCCCGCAGCGCCTGGAGGACGCGGCCGAGGCGGGCCACGGCGGTCTTGCGGCCCG
>JBBSNJ010000725.1:0-2465 GCA_038232775.1 Thermomicrobiales bacterium | reverse complement strand
TCGGGCGGGGCGAACCGGGGGACGACGTCGAGGGGGGGAAGCCGCGGCTGGTGGTGGTGGCGGGACCGACGGCGGTGGGGAAGACCGCGCTCGGGGTCGAGTTGGCGCTCCGGTTCGGGGGAGAGGTGGTCAACGCCGACTCGCGCTACCTCTACCGCGGGTTCGACGTCGGGGTCGCCAAGCCGACCCTGGGCGAGCGGCGGGGGGTACCCCACCACCTGATCGACGTCCTGCCGCCGGCGGGGGAGATGAGCCTGGCCCGGTTCCAGGACCTGGCGATGGCCGCGATCGCCGGAGTCCTGGGGCGGGACCGGTGCCCCCTGCTGGTGGGGGGAACGCCGCTCTACGTCAACGCCGTGGTCGAGGGGTGGCGGATGCCGCGGGTGCCGCCCGAACCGGCGCTGCGGGCCCGGCTGGAGGCGGAGGCCGCGGAGTTTGGGCTGGAGGCGCTGGCGACGCGGCTGGGCCGGGTGGACCCAGTCGCGGCCGAGCGGTCGGGCCGGAACCTGCGGCGGGTGGTGCGGGCGCTGGAGGTCTACCAGGCGACGGGGGTGGCGATGTCGGCCCAGGAGGGGAAGGGGCCGCGGCCGTTCGCGGCGCTGGAGCTTGGGCTGGCGATGCCGCGGGCGGCGCTCTACCGGGCGGTCGACGCGCGGGTCGAGGCCCAGATCTCGGCAGGCTTGGTGGAAGAGGTGCGGGCGCTGATCGAGGGGGGCGTGCCGCCCGAGGCGGCGGCGATGTCCAGCCTCGGCTACCGGCAACTGCTCCCCTTCCTGCGGGGGGAGACGTCGCTCGAGGCGGCGACGGCCCGGATCAAGGCCGACACCCACCGCTACGTGCGGCACCAGGAGACCTGGCTGCGGCGGAACCGGCGGCTGCTCTGGTTCGACGTGACCGGGGCGGGGTGGCGGGAGCGCGCGATCGCGGCGGTCGAGCGGTTCCTGGGGGGAGAGGTGGGGTAGGCGTTCCACCATTCGCCCCGTCCGCCGCTCCCGACCGGCGCGACGGCAGGAGCGGCGAGAGGCGCGCCATCAGCTCGGCCGGGGCGAGGCCGGCGAAGAGGATCCGCTTGCGGCGACCCGTCTGCCCGGACAGGAGCCGGACGCGGCCTTGGGGGAGACCGGCGGCCTCGGCCAGGAAGCGGAGGAGGGCGGCGTTGGCGGCGCCGTCGACGGGGGGAGCCGCGACCCGGACGCGGAGCGCCTGGCCGTCGACCCGGTCGAGGGCGGTCTTGCCGGCGCGGGGGGCGACGACGACGGCGAGCTGGGCACCGTCCGTGTGGGGGGTGATGGCGGCGGCCAAGGCGTTCAGCGGGTGCTCCCGGTTCTTGCCCTCACCCCCGGCCCCCTCTCTCCCGGACAGTTTCGTTTTGGGCTCAGATCGGCCGCGTCCACGCCCCGATCCGGAGCGTCTCGGAGGCCGAAGAACGGGGCGCCCGGCCGGAGCGGCGCGGGTTTCCGGCCCGCTTCCCGGCGCCAGAGCGGACCCAGAAGCCCCCCCCGGTGGCCAGAAACCAAACTGTCCGGGAGAGAGCCCCCGGCCCCTCTCCCGCCGCGGCGGGAGAGGGGAGACGGATTGAGCGCAGGGTTGCCGCTATGGTCACCCAAATCCAACGACGCCGCAGCGGATGGCTCGCCAGCGATCAAACGGGGAAGACCTTGAGGACTTCGTCGCCGTAGTGGTTGATCGCCTTGACGGCGATTTTGCCGCTGGATGGACGCGGGAACGGGCGGCTCGTCGTGCTGTAGAGGGAGGCCCAAGCGCCCTCGTCGATCTCCGCCCGGAGCGCTTTCCGGAGCTTCTCGTACGGCTCGCCGGCGCCGGTGAAGTAGGCGTGACGAACGAAGAAGGCCTCGCCGTCGTAGTCGGTGTCGATGAACCAGCAGGCGATGTCGTCGGTCGAATTGGAGCGGACTTCGCCCGTCGTCGGGTCGTAGACGTCGACGCCGCGGAGGTGGACCGTGATCTGACCGTTGGCGTCCGGTTCGACGACGAGGTCCGGTTCGCCGAAGACCATGAACAGGTTGCCGGCGCCGGTCTTCTTGAGGAGGTCGTCGCCCATCGCGAGGTCCGGGTTCATCTTGGTCGGCAGCACGGTCAGCTTGCCGTAGCGCTTGGCCTCCTCCGAGACGTGGGCGTCGAAGGCGAAGCCGCAGACGAGGAGGAGGTCGAAGCCGACGCCCTGGACGGCCTCTTTGGCGGCCTCCTTGACCTGGTCGGGGCCGACCGTACCGTGCTCCGGGCCGATCGAGACGGCGACCCGGCGGACGGTGCCGTCGGCGTCGGTGTAGTCGCCGGCGCCCTGGATCCAGCGGCCGGGGAAGGCGTCCAGCCGGTCGAAGCTGAGGCGTTCCTGCTTGACGGTGTTCTGGGCGCCGGCGACGCGCAGGTTGTCGAGGATCATCGACGTGAAGTCGCGCCCCTCGGCCTGCTCGGCGGGGGTGACGACGCCGTCCATATCCTCG
>JBBSNJ010000724.1:0-2466 GCA_038232775.1 Thermomicrobiales bacterium | reverse complement strand
TGCAACCGTTCGATCTCGGCGTCGGCGGTTGGGCCGGCCGGGAGCAAGACGGCGTCGAGCGGCCGCAGCAGACTCGTCGCCGCCAACCCGCCCCGCCAGTCTTGCTCGTCGTAGAGGATTACCGCCGCAGGGGTGTTGGCCGGCTCGGTCGCGGGGTAGACTGCCCGGCTGACGAGCGCCGCCACCTCCCCCGCGTCCTGCCCCCAGAATCGGGTCGAGTTCTTCGTGTTCCAGTGCAGCCGGGACTGGTCGTACCCCGCCGGCGCCTTGACGCTCCGGTAGATGACGCCGAGCTCTCCGGCCAGGAAGAGCGCCGCCAGCAATACGGCGACCGTGACGCCGAGCGGCTTCAACCATCCAGGAAGTTGCATCCCGAGCTCCCACCGGCGTTTCGAGGTCGCCACCGCGACCGGAATCCCCAGAGTGCACAGGTCGCGCCGCGACCGGTCGTCCTCCCATGCATCGCTCCGGCATAGTCGTTGATCACGGTTGGCGTCGCCTACCCCCGGGACGTCTCGAGCGCGGAGCGCCACAGATGCCAGCGAGAGCGGCTGTCAGCAGAGCAGCCGGTGTCGCTCCGCTTCGGGCCGCTCCCCGCCGCACCCGTCGGCCAGGGGCCGAGCCACAACGTGGATCGAACTCCAGCCAGCGAAGAACCGTCGCTGCCGTACGACGTCCTAGGCGGCCAACTTGCCCATCAACGTCTGGCAGGCCTGCTCGCACCGGCGGCAGGCCTCGGCGCAGACGCGGCAATGCTCCATCCCGTGCTTGCCGTGCTCCTCGCACTCGTCGCCGCAGAGCCGGCACGACTCGGTGCAGGCCTGGAGCGCGGCGCGGACCATCGCCGGCTCGAAGGCGGTCTGGCGGGAGAGGATCTTGCCGGTCGCCTCGCAGATGTCGGCGCAGTCGAGGTCGAGCCGGAGACAGCGCACCATCTCGGCGACGTTCTTCTCGCCGAGGCAGGCATCGGCGCAGGCGGTGCAGGTCTGGGCACAGTCGAAACACGCGCGGATGCACTCGGTCAGGGCTGCCTGGTCGACCGGCGCCTTGCTCGGCGCGGTCTGGGCCATCTGGGTCGCGAAGCCCATGCGGACGCTCCTCTCTGCTACGGTTCGTCGTGACCGCCCGAGTGGCAGTCGGCGGGAGGGACGCAAGGGACGTGCCATACCCTCTACCGGTATTGAGTATCGACAGGGGCGGGGAAACTGCGCCGGAGAGCGTTGGAAGGAGGGACGGTGGTCCACCGCACGAGCTACGAAGTTGAACGATCAGATCTCTTGACGCGGCTGCGGCGCGTCGAGGGTCAGGTGCGCGGCCTGCAAGGGATGATCGAGGAGGACCGCTACTGCCTGGAAGTGGTGCAGCAGATCAACGCCGTCACCTCGGGCCTGCGCGAGGTGGCACTGGGGGTGCTCGAGTCGCACCTGCGGGCGTCCGTCGCCGAGGCGGTCGAGGCCCACGACGGCGAGGCGGCGATCCGCGAGACGATCGAGGTGCTCCGCCGCGCCCTCCGCCCCTAACCGCCGCTGGCCCCCGCCCGTCACCGCCGCGCCGTGAGTCCCACTGATCTCCGCAGCCGGACCAACGACCCGTGGCGCTCAGCCGGTGCGGGTGCCATGGGTCGACCGCGCCGCCGCCGCCGTCCCAGGCACCGATCAGCTTGGGACGCTACGCGGGCGTCACGGCCATCGACATCCCTTCGAGCACGTTCCACATCCCCATGAACGTGTCCCAGTCGTAGAAAGCGTAGGCGCCTTTCGCCGGATCGGAAACGTAGACCCCTGCCGCGTCGTAGCCGCGGGCGACGACGACGTGGTAGCCCGGAGTGACCTTGAAGGGGGTCCCATCCTCGGCGTACTCGTAAAAGCCGAGATCGCCCCACAGCCCCAACCAGACGACGATCGGCTCCCCGCGGTCGAGGTGGGTCGTCAGGATCGAGGCATCCCCCTGGGCGTAATGGACATCGCCCACGAAACCCAGATCCGCCAGCGGCCCGACCAGGGCCTCGGGGTAAACTCCGTAGTCCTCGGTGTTGCCCCACCATCCCGTGATGTCGCCGCGGAATCCCCAGTGCGGGTTCGCCGAAAGACCGACCCGCTCGTCGAACTCGTACTCGGAGACCCAGCCGCCGAATGCGGCGGTGGCGATCGTCAGCGCCGCGTACTCGCAGCTCAGGTTCCGCTGCTGGACGTAGGTGGGAACATCGACGAAGGCGAACCCCTCGCCCGCCTCCTGCGCCTCAACCGCCGGGGCCATCCCCAACAACAGCCCGAGCGTCGACAGAACAACGGTCAAGGAAATCCAGTCCCGGCGCATGAGTCCCCCCGCATCCTCTCGATCGTCGACCAGATCGGCCGCTCCCCGCGGCCCCCCGGTCTCCGCCCCGGTGGCGGCCCGGCGGGGAGCGACGGTCCCCGCCAGACGGCCACCAGGAGCGTTCCCTAGGCGCCCCGCAGTCGACGGTAG
>JBBSNJ010000723.1:0-2466 GCA_038232775.1 Thermomicrobiales bacterium | reverse complement strand
AGGCCTACTGGCCACTGGCGTCTGGCGGCTGGCGGCTGGCGTCTAGCGTCTGCCGTCAGGCGAAGATACCTGATCGTCCGAGGAGCCAGGACGTCGGGGCGGGTCAGGGTCGCAACCCTCTGGGGCCGGACTGGGATCGAACCGCGGCGATCGAACGGTCGCGGGCGGTTCCAGCCCGTCCTCACTCGCCTCCGTCGCGCCCACCGGCGGGAGATCCTCGGGCCACGGCCCGCGGAGGTCGCCATTGTCGTCTTCCGCGGCGAGGACCGCCAGTGCCGAGGCGGCGGCGACCTGCTGGGCGTCCCGTTTGGAGGCGCCGGTGCCGGCCCCGAGGTGGCGCCCCCCGAAACTGACCTCGACCGAGAAGAGGCGGGCGTGGTCGGGTCCGGACGTCGCCACCGTGCGGTAGACCGGGGAGGTGCGGAACCGCTCCTGGAGGACCTCTTGCAGCCGCCCCTTCGGGTTGGCGCCCCCTTCTGCCTGGGCGACGATCGCGGCGGCGTCGCGGGTCAGGAACCGGCGGAGGAAGCGGCGGGCGGCGGCGTGGCCGCCGTCGAGCGCGATCGCGCCGACGAGGGCCGCGAAGGCGCCCGCCAGCATCCGATCGCGGGCGCTCCCGCTCGGGCGCTCGCTGGCGGCGAGGTAGAGGTAGGTGCCGAGGTCGATCACGCGCGCCCACCCGACGAGGGTTTCGGCCCGGACGAGCGCCACCCGGCGGCGGGTCAGGGCCCCTTCGTCGGCGCCGGGGTCGGTCAGGAAGAGGTACTCGGCGGCGATGGCGCCGAGCACGGCGTCGCCGAGGAACTCGAGCCGCTCGTTCGTCCGGAGGGCGGCGGCGGCGACGTCGCCGCCAGCCGCGGCGACGTCCTGCAGCACCGAGCGGTGGGTCAGCGCCATCCGGAGGTAGTCGAGACTCCGCGGGCGGAGGCCGAGGGCGGCGGCGAGCCGGCCGGGACGGTCCTCCCGCTCCGGTCCCGTCCCCGCGGGCAGCGACTCGCCGCCGCTGACTCCGACCGGTCGCCGCGCCTCCGGCTTCGGGCCGGACCGCGACGGCCTGCGCCGGGTCGCCGGGCGCCCCGGCGCCGGCCGCTCCGCCTCCGTCACCGGCCCGTCCGCCGCCGGCCGGTCATCGGCGACCAGATCCGGCCGCGAGGTCGCGCAGCGTCGCATCGAGGTCGATCCCGGCCCGCTGGGCGACCTCGCCCAACCGCGACCAGTCGACCGCGACGCGGTAGACGTACTTCATCGGCTCGGTCTCTTCGGTGGTGGAGGTGGCGAGATCGAACCGAACCAGGAAATGGATCAGGGCGTCGGCTATCCGGTCCTCGTTCGGCCGCCGGTCGTCGAGCGGAACCTCGGGCTCACCCGCCAGGCGGGCGCGGTAGGCGGCGACCAGACCGAGGCGGAAGGGATTGGCCAGCTCGTCGGCCCGGATCCCCTCGCGCATCGCCGCCTGCCGCTTATCCGCCTCGATCGCCTCCCCCGGCTCCCGGACGCCGGCGGCGAGGTCGATGTCTCGCTGCTCGTCGCGGACGACGTAGTGGTCGACCACGTAGTCGAGCAGTCTGCGGACCCGATCTGGCACGCCAGTCCTCCCCGAACGACCGCCGCTGAGGCGACGATTATACGGGCGGCCCCGGCGGTCCGCCCACGGGGGCGCCCGCGGGGCAGTCGCGGGGCCGCGGTTCATCCGACCGCCGTCGGAGCGCACCGCGGCCGAGCGCTCTCCTCCCTCGGCCTCGCGACGCGGCTCGCGCTCCGGCCGGCGGGCAAGGCGAGCAGCGCCCCGATCCCAACCGGAGCCGACAACGCTTCCGCCGGCCGCCGGGAGGCGTGGCGGCCTCTCGGATCACCGAGCTTGGTCCACCTCCGGCCGCGGTTCGCGACCAGGGCCTTCTCGGCCGCGATGGCTGGGCGCGGGGCCGGCGGCGGCCCGGACCGCTCGGGGAGCAATCGCCGGGCTGCGGCCCCGAACCCGGCTGAAGCTGGCTGGGGCGGCGGGGCAGGCTCGCGGGCAACGAGGGAGCACGAACCGGCCCCCAGGCTCGCTTGACGACGCTCGGGGCGGCTGCCATCCTCACCTCCAGCGGACCGCCCGCCGCCCGCACCGAACTCGGCCGCGCCGACCGCGAGGGCATGGATGGCTCTGAGCGCTCCCGCTTCCCTTCGCCCCGCGCCACGAGCAGGCCGCCCGGCCCGGTTCTGCCCCGTCTGCGCCGAGCCGGACGTCGCCCCCGGGGAGCCGTGCCCCGGCTGCGGCGCGGCGGTCGGGTCGCCGTCCTTGACCGGGGCGCGGCGGCGGCAGCGGCGCGGCAGCCGCTGGGCGCGGGGAGTCTTGCTCGTCGGGCCGGTCCTCGCCTTCGTGGTCGCGGTCGGCGGCTACGCCGGGGCGGAACGGGCGGAGCAGAGCGAGCGGTACGCGGCGGCGGAGGCGGCGCTGGCGGGCGGGGACTATCGGTCGGCGCT
>JBBSNJ010000722.1:0-2469 GCA_038232775.1 Thermomicrobiales bacterium | reverse complement strand
CTGGAAGGAGAGCGACTGCCGGACGTCGACGATCCAGACCGCGCGGTCGACCCCGAACTCCTCGAACTTGCGCCGCGTCAGCGCCAGGTCCTTGGTCGCGTAGAGGGTGCTGCCGTCGGAGCGGAGGATCGGCAGGGTGCGGTAGGTGGGGGTCTCCAGCCCGAGCTTCTCGTCGATCTTGACGACCGGCAGCCCGTCGCTGACCTCGGCGAGCCCCTGCTCGAGCAGATCCTGGACGATCCGGCGACCGGCCTCCTCGACTTCGCTCTCGAAGAACCAGACGTCGAACTCGGCGCCGAGCTCCGCGAAGATGCGGCGGAAGTCGGCCATGCTCCACTCGCGCGTCTCCCGCCAGAGCGCGACGAAGCTCGGGTCCTGCTGCTCCCAGCGGGCGAATGTCGCCTTGACCTCGTCCGCCCAAGCGGGGACCCGCGGCCACCAGTCGTTCATCTGGGCCGCGATCGCCTCCCACCGCGCCAGCCGCTGGTCGGGGGTGGTGGTCGGTTCTGGGGCGCCTTCGACCGGCGCCGGCGGCTTCGGATTGGCGATCTGTTCCCGGAGCTGGTCGCCGACGATCGGCCAGAACTGGGGGACGATGCCGGGGTCGAAGAGCTGCTCTTCCTTGATCGGTTGGGCGTGGCTGATCCGCCCCAGGAGGTAGGCGATGTCCGGCCCGTTCTCGCCGCCGGCGACGGTCTGCCGGCGGAGCAGTTTGAGCATCCGGTCGATCGCGGCGACGAACTCGGGATCCTCCTGGGCGAGGAGGAGGAGGAGGGCGAGCGCGTCCTTCCGGAAGTTGAGCCGGGCGTCCGCCTCGGTGTAGACCTCCCCCAGCCAACGCCCGCGCTCGCTCGCCTCGGCCGGTTCCTCCCCGAGGTGGAAGGCTTCGTAGCACCAGAGGCACTTGACGACGTGGAGCCCGATGTCGCCGATGTAGTTGGCGTCCTCGACCCGATGGCCGCCCGCCCGCAGGATGCGGCCGACGGCGACGCCGAGACAGGAGTTGCGCAGGTGCCCGACGTGGAACGCCTTGTGGGTGTTCGGCTGGGAGTGCTCGACCATCACCCGCTCGGCCGCCTCGGTCGGGGCGGTCTCGCCGTAGGCGACGCCCCGGCCCAGCACCTCGCCGATCAGGCGGGCGGCGACCGCGTTCGGGTCGAAGTAGACGTTGACGTAGCCGTTGACCGCCTCGACCCGTCCGAGGCCGTTGGCGGCGACCACCGCCGCGTCCCCGACCCGCTCGGCGACTTGGCTCGCCAGCGCCTGCGCCCGGTCGCGGACCCCCTCGGCCGCCCGCCGCTTCGCCTCCTTCTTGCTCAACCCCTCGAGGGCTCCCGCCGCCTCCAGCTCGCGCATCACGACGTCGTTGGCCAGCGCCAGGCAGACCGACGAGGCGACGCCCCAGGTGCCGGCGAAGGGGACGGGGCGCAACCCGAGCGGCCGGTCGGCGAAGCCGAGGTCGGCTAGGGCGGCGGCGATGGCGCCGGCCGCCGCCCGCTCTTCCTCGGCGGCGATGCCGGGGTCGGGAGTGGTCGGGACCTCGGGTGCGGCGGCGGGGGTCGTGTCCGCGGTCGGTGTGGGCGCGGGGTCGCTCATCGAAACTTCCTCGAGTGGTGGGCGGGGCACGAGCGGCCGGGGGCGCGGCCGAGGGTCGGACGGCGTGGAGCGCCCGGCCGGGGTCGGGCGCAGTGTCGGCCGGCGGCCGTGTTCCCGCGCGGACGCCGGTCGCGGAGGCCCGGGCGGCTACTCCGGCCGGTCGTCGACCTGGCCCCCGACGACCGGTTGCAGGAGCCAGGCCAGGCCGAACAGGAGGAGAACCAAGCCGACGATGGCGCCGATCAGTTGCTTCCAACCGAAGCCGACGCCGCCGCCGATCAGGTTGAGCTGGTCGGCGAAGACGGAGCCGACCATCAGCACCGCGCCGAGCAGGAGCAGGGCCACGGCGGCGACCCGGACGACGGGATTGAGGGTGGGGCGTGCGTTCACGGTCTTCTCCGGCGGCCCCGAGCGGCGCGGGACGACGACGGTCGAGCGGCCCGGCCGCGGTCCGGCGCTTCGCCCCTCCGCTGCCACTCCACCCACCGGAACCCGCGGCCCGGCGATCCCCGTTCGGCTGGCTTCGCGCGTCGGCGGAGTATAGCACGGAGACCGCGCCGCCCCGGCCCCGACCGCGGCTCAGTCGGCCGCGGCCAGGAAGGGGAGGACGGCCGCCAGGAAGGCGGCCGGCTGCTCGCGGTGGACCGAGTGGCCCGCGCCCGGCACCGGGTGGATCGCGCCGCCGGGGACGACCGCCTCGAAGCGGGCGGCGTCCCCGCGCTCGACCATCCCCCCCAGCGCCCGATCGCCGTAGACGAGCAGCGTCGGGGAGTGGATCCCCACGAGGTCGTCGAAGCGCTCGGGGACGCCGGTGGCGAGGCGAGCGGCCGTGTCGGCGCGGAGTTCGACGAAGACGGCCGGGGCGGTCGCGGT
>JBBSNJ010000721.1:0-2474 GCA_038232775.1 Thermomicrobiales bacterium | reverse complement strand
GGCCGAGTCCTCCTACGCGCCTCCCTTCACCGACGAGGAGCGCCGTCTCGACTGGTCGTGGCCGGTCGACTTCTTGGTGCGCCGGGTGCTCGCCCTCAATCTGTTCCACCCGGAGGCCTGGGCGGAGATCGGGGGCCGGCCGCGGGAAGTGCGGACGCTGGCGCCGACCGCGGCGTCGGCGCCCCTGCCGCCGGCCGGCACCCTTCTCTCCGAGAGCGGCGACCGGTTCACGATCGCGGTCGCCAACGGCGCCGTCGAGATCGACGCCGGACCGCTCGACGGGTCGAGCGTCACGCGGGGCAGCGGAGCCGAGGGCTGGTAGTCGCCGCGGCGGTGGTCAGGGAGCCTCGTGGCGGACCCATCCGGGAGGGGCGCGGTCATCGACCCGCCCGGCGATGCTCGCGGCAGCAAGGAGGCAGGCAACCGTGGAGCGAGCCCGCCCGGCGACCCCGGAGGCGTTTAACCAGATCGGCGAGGGCAGCCTTCCCGGCCTGATCGGTCTCGAGATCGTCGCCGTCGATGGCCGGCGGGTCGCCAGCCGCCTCCCGGTCCGCCCCGAGTTGATGGCCCCGATCGGCTTCCTGCACGCCGCGACCGTCGTCGCCCTCGCCGACACCACCGCCGGCTACGGTGCCTGGGCGAACCTGCCCGAGGGGGCCAGCGGCTTTACCACCATCGAGCTCAAGGCCAACTTCCTCGGCACGGCGCGGGCGGGGGCCGTCGCTTGCGAAGCGACGCTCGTCCACGGTGGCCGCTCGACCCAGGTCTGGGACGCGGTCGTGACGGAGGAGGTGACGGGACGCGCGTTGACCCTGTTCCGCTGCACCCAGCTGATTCTTTACCCGCGGTCCGGGGAGTCGCCGCGGCCGGAGACCATGTCGGGGCGTGCTCAGGACGCGGTCCTCGGGGGCGGGGGCATGGATGGCTGACCCCTGGCCGGTCCTTCTCCCCTCTCGTCATGACCGCCGGTAGCGCGCCGTGGAACGCCGGATTGGGGGGGACGGGGCGGACGCGCTACACTATGGGTGATGGCGCTCGAGGGCGCGACGCGTTCACCGTCGCCGACCCCACCGACTCAAGGCGGGGAGAAGAAACGCGCCGCTGACCTCGCCGACCCAGTTGAACGGGGGTGGGAGGTTCAGGGGCGAGCGCGGGCGATCCGCCGCGTGCTGCTCGCGGTCCTCGGGCTGAACATCTTGGTGGCCGGAGCGAAGCTTGGCTACGGCCGCTACTCCGGGTCGGTGGCGATGAGCGCCGACGGGGTCCAGTCGTTGCTCGACGGGCTGGCCAACGTGGTCGGTTTGGTCGGGATCGCGGTCGCGGCGCGGCCGCCGGACGAGGGACACCACTACGGGCACGGGCGCTACGAGACGCTGGCCTCGATGGCGATCGCCGGCCTGATGGCGGTCGGCGTGGTCGAGGTGATCGAGGGCGCGCTGCGCCAGTGGCGATCCGACGCCCGACCGGAGGTGACCGGGCTCTCGTTCGCGGTCATGCTGGGGACGATGGCCGTCAACGTCGGCGTCTCCTCCTGGGAGCGGCGGGCGGCGCGGCGCCTGGGCAGCGATCTCCTGGCCGCCGACGCCCGGCACACCGCCTCCGACGTCCTCGTCTCGGCGGGGGTCTTGGTTGGGCTGGGGCTGGAGTGGCTGGGACTGCGGGGTGCCGACGCGGCGATCGCGCTGGTGGTGGCGGGGACGATCGGCTGGGCCGCCTGGGGCATCGTCAAGGATGCGTCGCTCGTGCTCTCCGACGCCGCCTCCGTCGATCCGAGGGGAGTTCTGGCGGCGGTCCTGGAGACGACCGGGGTGGCGACCGCCCACAATCTGCGGGCCCGCTCCTCCGGCGGCCGGGTCTTGGTCGAGGTCCATGTCACCGTCGACCCGGAGTTGACGGTGCGGCGGGCGCACGAGGTGGCGACCGCCGTCGAAGGACGGATTCGGGAGGCGGTCGGGGCGGGGACGCAGGTGATCGTCCACGTCGAGCCGGCCGAACCGCCGCACACGCGGCCCGATCCGCTCTTCGGGGCGGGGCCGCGACCCAGCTGAGGAGTGGACCAGAGACGGCCGTCGTTCGGCGATCGACCGGGAGCGACGGCCGCGGGATCGAAACGGAACGGAACGGGCGGGCGCGACCGGCGGCGGGTTCCCAGGGTGGAGCGCGCGGAACCGGTGGCCCTGACCGACGAGGGAGCGCGGAACCGACGGGAGACGCCCGCGGACGCGACCAAGAGACGAGAGGGCATCAGTGGCGAACAACGCCGACGATCACGTCGAAAGCAACGACCCCGGCAGCGAAAGCCGGGACACTTCGGGAGGTGAGCAACCGACCGGCGGCGGTTGGCGAACCGTTGGCCAGCGCCGGCTGCGGAGCCGCGGCCGGGGGAGCCGGGGGGCAGCGCCGGGCACCGGCGAGGCGGCCGCCCGCGAGCCGGGATTGGTCTCGGGGCCGCGCCCCGCGGGCGAGGCCCCGCG
>JBBSNJ010000720.1:0-2475 GCA_038232775.1 Thermomicrobiales bacterium | reverse complement strand
GGCGTTGGTGAAGGCGAAGTTGTCGTCGCCGCCGCTGGCGTCGGAGATGGCGGTGCCGCCGTCGGCGGAGATGTCGATCACCGTCTCCGAGGTGACGCTGCCGCCGTCGATCACGACCGAGGCGCCGGCCTCCTCCTCATCCTTGGGAGCCTTGGCCTTCTTGGCCTCGACCGGGGCGGCCTGGGCCTGGACCGGCGCCGCCTCGACCTCGACCTTCTTCGCCGCGACCGGCTCGTCGTCCGGATTGGCGTTGGCGCCCGCATCGACGGCTCCCAGCAGGAGGCCGGCTCCGAGCGCCAACGCTGCCACGCCGTACTGCGCCTTCATGACGTCCTTCGACCGCGAACCCCTGATCCCCATCCTTCCGCTTCACCCCCGGCCCGTCCCGCGGGCCGTTCGCCGCAGTGTGACCGCCGCGCCCCTTCCTCCTGGCGCGGCCCAAGCCAGCGTTGCCGGCCCGTCACCCCAATGATACGCGCGGCGGAGCCGATTGGTTACGCGTTCGGTGCCCGAATCGCGCAACGACGGCTCTACGGCCCCCGCGGCCACCATTCTACTCGTTCCGGAGTCGTTCTGCCGTTCCCCCGGGAGCCGTTTTGCCAGCAGTTTTGGACGCTCCGGAGCCGGTTCCCGGCGGGCCCACCGGAGAGCCGCCCCCAGCGTCGCGTCCCACTCCGGTCACGGGCGACGTTCCCCGGCGTGGTGAGGACGCAAACGCCGGCTGGCGCGGTGGTCCCACGGACGGCCGCCGTCGGTCCCCTTGTCGCGGCGGGGGCGACCCGCTACAACCGAATCGAGCACGCGGGGACCGGCCGGCGAGGCACGGCGGTCGGCGCCGCCTGGCCGGAAGGACCTTCGCCCCATGCCGCCGCGTCTGGTCGACGCCACCCGCTACGTCGCCCCGCTGCGGGAAGGGGGCTCCCTGCCGGGTCTGGTCGAAGCCGACGACGACGGCCTCTACGTCGTCAAGTTCCGCGGCGCCGGGCAGGGGCCGAAGGCGCTGGTCGCCGAGCTGATCGCGGGGGAGGTCGGCCGGGCGCTCGGGCTGCCGGTGCCGGAGATCGTCCTCGTCCGGCTCGATCCGGCGCTGGGGCGGGCCGAGCCGGACCCGGAGGTCCAGGAGCTGCTGGAGCGCAGCGGCGGGCTGAACCTGGGGCTCGACTTCCTGCCGGGCTCGCTCGCCCTCGTCGCGCCGGAGGGCCACGGGCTCGACGCCGCGCTCGCGGCCGACGTCGTCTGGTTCGACGCCTTCGTCTCCAACGTCGATCGGACCCCGCGCAACCCCAACCTGCTGCTCTGGCACCGCCGCCTCTGGCTGATCGACCACGGCGCCGCCCTCTACCGCCACCACTCCTGGACGGCCGACCCGGCGTCCCTGGCTGCCGTCGCCGCCGCTCCCTTCCCCGCCAGCCGCGAGCACGTCCTGCTCCCGGTCGCCGGCCCGCTGCCGGAGGCGGACGCCCGCCTTCCCGATCGCCTCTCGCCGGCCATCCGGGCGCAGATCGTCGCCGCGCTGCCGGACGACGGGCTCGACGGTCAGCCGCCGTTCGCGACCCCGGACGAGCACCGGGCGGCCTATGTCTCGTACTTGTCGCGGCGGCTGGCGGCGCCGCGCGCTTGGGTGGAGGAGGCGGAGAATGCCCGACGTGCCCTCCGCGCCGGTTGAGCGGGCCACGGCCGATGCCGCGGCTCGGCCAAGCCTGCCCGTGGGCGCGGCCCCCGCGGCGAGCGGACTCGAAGGCGGCGACGCCCGCCACCCGTTCGCCTACGCGCTGCTCCGGGTCGTCCCCCGGATCGACCGAGGGGAGTGCGTCAACGTCGGGGTCGTCCTCTTCTGCCGGCCCCGGCGCTTCCTCGGCGTCCGCCTGGGGCTCGACCCGGTCCGCCTCGCGGCGCTGGCGCCCGATCTCGACCTGGAGGAGGTCGCCCGCCACCTGGAGATGATCGAGCGGGTGGCAAGCGGGGACCCGGCCGGCGGCGCGATCGCCCGCCTCCCGGCCGCCGAGCGTTTCGGCTGGTTGGTCGCCCCGGCCAGCACGGTCGTCCAGCCCGGCCCGGTCCACGCCGGTCTCGGCAGCGATCCGGAGGCGACGCTCGGCCGCCTCTTCGCGGCGTTGGTGGCCGTGGCGCCGCTGGGCTAAGGGGTGCTCGCCCGGCGTGGGCGCGAACTCCCCGCCGCTCGACCCGAGCCGCTACTCCCACCGCTCCCGTCGTCCGGACATCGGCCCTGGGGCGGCGCCGTGCGGAGGGCGTCGCCGGTCTCGCCGTTGACGGCGGCCAGGGCGGCGGACGGAGCAGTGGCCACCGTGCTTGGTCCCACCCCGACGTGTCGGGCAGGGCAGAGGAGGCCCAGAGACTCGGTGGTGTGGGGCCCCCCGAGGCTCCGCCCGACGATCTTCCGCCACGGCGATCAGGGAGCGGCCCCTTCGACCGCGGCCAAGTCGGCGAGGAGGATCCCCGACCCCCCGGCGGGGG